>JAUPWK010000073.1 GCA_030916555.1 Patescibacteria group bacterium
GCGATATTGCTGTCAGGACAGTTGAAAGATTATCAGCTTCAGCGTATCGCGACGTTTTTGAATCCAACGGCCGATCCTTTAACGACTGGTTATAACGTAGCTCAGGCCAAGATCGCTATTGGTGCCGGAGGATTCCTGGGCAGGGGGCTTGGTGCGGGCAGTCAAAGTCAGTTGCGATTTTTGCCAGAAAGTCAGACGGATTTCGTTTTTGCAGTTATTGCTGAAGAGTTTGGATTTGTGGGGGTAGGTATTGTGCTTGGAGCTTTTATGCTGCTGTTTTCACGAATGCTATTCGCCGCTCGTGTAACACGCGATGCTTTCGCTGCGTACCTTCTTATAGGGATTGCAGCAGCGTTTTTTGTTCAGACGCTGATTCATGTAGGTGTGAATCTTGCGATCATGCCAGCCACAGGTGTGACATTGCCGCTTGTGAGTTATGGTGGTAGTTCTTTGATTATGATGCTGACAATGCTTGGAGTAGCGGAAAGTGTTGCACGCCGAATTACACCTGTGGATCGGTTATCAGTGGTGCATCAAAACGGAACTATACTCAAATAGTCGAATTCTTTACGGACTTTTTATGCCAGACTCACGTCCTGCCCGTCTCCCAGAGCCTCTTGCGCGTTGTCCGTTTTGCACCACCTTGTATCTTGAGGAACAGGTTCGACCGGTTGGAAGACGGCGTTCCGGTGAGACTAGCCATGCTACGTGCCTGAAGTGTGCCCGGGCGATGATGTTTGCGGTTGATCGCGCTGGTGGGCATGTGGCTTGTGTGGGGTTATTAACAGATTGTAATGCTGACGAGGCGGTTCGTTTTGAAAAGGGGGCTAAGATTAGCCTTGATGAGGTTTTACGGGCGCATGTTGAGCTTCGGAAGTAGACTCACTTGACACTTACGTTATTTTCGAGCAGAATACCGGCCGATATGCAGCATGCTCGAATTGAGGCTAAAACTCGTGAGATCCGTGGTCGCAAGACATCCGCTTTGCGTGCCGATGGTTTAGTTCCAGCCGTAATGTACGGTTTTGAGACTGAACCAAAGAATATTGAGCTTGATCGCAACGCCTTTGTTAAGGTGTATGCTCAGGCCGGTGAAAGCACGGTGGTTGATCTTGAGATTGATGGTAAGAACCACCCAGTCTTGATCGCGGAAATTCAGCGCGATCCGTTGACTGACTTCATTACGCACGCCGACTTTCGTCGCGTTGACCCTAAGCGTAAAATTGAAGCCAACATCCCACTTAAGCTTATCGGCATGGCTCCGGCTGTGAAGGAGCTTGGTGGTACGTTGCTTCAAACTTTGGAAGAGGTTGAAGTTATGTCTTTGCCTGATGCCTTGGTTCACGAAATTGAGGTCGACGTCACCAAGTTGGCGACGTTCGATGACGTGATTCGTGTGAAGGATTTGGTTATTCCAGCTGGAATCGAAATTAAGTCAGATCTTGAGCAAGCTGTTGCCTCTGTGCAGCCTCCTCGTTCTGAAGCAGAAATGGCCGCTCTTGACGCTGCTGTGGACGCTGATGTGTCGAAGGTTGAAGTTCTTACCGAAAAGAAGGAAGATCCTGCAGCTGAGGGTGCTGACGCTGAAAAGAAGGACGCTAAAAAGTAAGTCTCCTCGATTCGAAAATGACCAAGCGTGGCTTGGTCATTTTCTTTTCTGAGCTATACTCATTCCATCTATGCAAGTATTTTTTAAGTTTTTTCGCGATCAATTCATTGCCGCAAAAACGTATCTTCTCACTGAATCTCGTAAGAAAGAGAACATATTAATCATCGTCGCCGTATTTGCAGCGCTGGCCGTCATGCTTGCGGTCACGGCGGCTTTTATGTTGAAGCCGGCGAAGTATGTGCCGAACGATGTGGGTGGTGATGACGTTATTGTTGATTCAACCATTCGTCACCCGTTAACCGGTGAGGTGCTTGAGGCGCAGGTAGCTGAGCTTCCGCAGGTATTTGCAGTCATGATTGAAAATAGTGCCGATGCTTGGCCCTTGTCTGGACTTGAAGACGCATTCCTTGTTATTGAGGCTCCTGTGGAAGGGAATATCCCACGTTTCATTACCTTTTTCAGTGGTGAGCAAACAGCTGACGCCCAAGTGACTCCGGTAGCAAAAATCGGTCCAGTTCGTTCTGCCCGTCCATATTATCTCGACTGGAGCGCGGAGTTCGACAGTATATATGCGCATGTTGGCGGCTCTCCAGAAGCGCTTGATCTTATAAGTCAGCGGGACATGTTTGATCTGAATGAGTTCTTCCAAGGCGAATATTTTTGGCGCGATGTACCACGTCGTCAGGCTCCGCATAACGTCTATACTTCCACGGACCGCTTAGCAGAAGCCGCGCTTGAGTTGGAGACGCCGACCTCAGCATATGGCACTTGGTTGTTTAAAGACGATTCGCCAATTGGTGCTGAATCTGCACGTTCTTTAGTGATTGATTGGGGCGAGGGGAGTCTTTATGACGTGGCCTGGAAATACGATCCCGCAAGCAATGATTACACAAGACTTCAGGATGGTATTGTTTTTAAAACTCAGGCTGGAGCCAACATTGTTGCAAACAATGTAGCTGTACTTGCTTCTGATGTTACCGTGGTTGATGGGGTTGGTCGCCGCCACATTCGCACGCTTGGAACCGGTGATGCTTTGGTGGTTCAGGATGGCACGTTGATTCTTGGTACTTGGAAAAAAGATTCGATAGAGGATCGTATACGGTTTTACGATGCTTCCGGGAAAGAAATCCGTATGAATGCCGGTAAGACTTGGATCGAAATTGTTCCTTCGCTTGATCGGGCTACGACAAAAACAGATTTGCAGTAACGAAGCGATAGTTGCCTGAAAGATCCTTAACGCTCTTTGTGGTTGCTTCTCGGAAATAGTGACGGATAAGAGAGTTGGCAGCGCTTGTCTGGCTTGGATCAATTTCAAAAAAGACTTTTACGTGCTCGGGAAGATCTTTGCGTCGGGCTGCTAATTGCATTAAAAGTTCATCGTAAAGCTCTAGTCCATCCAAACCGCCCACAAGGGCGGTTTGTGGTTCATAGTCCTTCACGTCAGGATCGAGTGATTCCCACTGTCGTCCAGTAAGATATGGAAGGTTAGCCGCAATGAGAAGTGTGCGTGGTTTTGCTTGTGGGGACCAGCTACTATAGTTTTCAAAAAATGGCTTCATCAGATTTCCTTCTAAGAAGGCGATCTTATCCGCTACCTCGTGATTTTTTGCATTTTG
>JAUPWK010000074.1 GCA_030916555.1 Patescibacteria group bacterium
ACCGTTGGCCAACTTTTAGCTTTGGGCCATGATGTTTTTGTAATAACCGGCCAACCGAAGCGTCTTGGTGGCGCGGTCACGCTTGATAAATCGAGCGCAGAAAGAGTGTATCGGTTTTATCCGCAAAATTTATACTTCACCTTGGATGACTATAAATATCCTAAGGTACTCAGACTCTTTTGGCACATTATCGATACCTTTAGTTGGAAATCGGCTAATGCAGTCCGCGATATTTTGCTTGATGAGCATCCGGATGTTGTTATTACCCATAACCTAAAGGGTCTTGGAGTAAATATCCCTCGGGCAATTCGGTCAGTAGGCGTGCCGCACGTTCACGTTTTACACGATCTTCAGCTCCTGTATCCGTCCGGACTTTTATTAGCAGGCCGAGAGCGGTTACCGTTTATTGTGAAGCCAGCTTACGATGTTTACCAGTATTTGTATCGGGTGCGGATTGGAGATCCTGACATGGTGCTGTCTCCTTCAGAATATTTGCGCAAGGCATATCTTGAGGCGGGGTATTTTAAGCGTGCAGAGGTGCGTGTGCTTCGAAATCCACCACCCGCACAGGGCGTTCCCAGACCACCGCGTCGTGCGCCTGGACCGCTACGAATATTCTTCGTGGGTCAGTTGGCGGATCATAAGGGTATTGCTTTCTTGTTGCAGGCGTATAAACGCATGACCATGGAGCGGAGTCTTTTGATTGTAGGGGATGGGCCCCTGCGTCCAGTAGTAGAGAAGGCGGTTGAGCAGGATAAATCAATCCGTTATTTGGGCTACATGCCGCCTGGAGAGTTGAGCAAATTTTTCTCCGTTGTTGACGTTGTTGTGGTGCCGTCTTTGTGTTACGAAAACTCTCCAACTGTCATTTATGAAGCCTTGAATGCCGGTTTGCCAGTAGTGGCTTCCCGTATTGGTGGCGTGGGAGAGCTGGTGCAGGAGGGTGTGTCAGGCTACTTATTTACGCCGGGGGATACTACGGATTTCTTGCGTGCTATGACAGAGCTCGATGCTCACAAAGATGAGCTCATTGTGTCAGGTGAAACGATTCGGGCAACGGTGGCTGATTTTGCGCTTGATAAATATGCTGATCGGTTGATTGAGATTGTGCGTGAGATTATTCAGCGTCGGGGATCGGAACGTTTGGACGCTCAAAAATAAATACAGTTACATCGCCATTGCCAATCGCGAACCAGTCGCCGGCAATGGCTTTTGTATTTTCAATAATTTGTGGTGCCTGCCACCAGTAACTATGAATAGCAAAGTATGCGCGATCAACTCCGGCGAGATCCATGGCTGAGGTGACGGTCTCGAGGGTGGGTGCGACCTCCACCATGGTTAAAAAGTCTTGATAGAGCGGGCCGCCGGTTGGAATGGGATAAAAGAAGATATCGTTATGGTAGTACGTTTTGAAGCCGAATTCTTGTACCGCTGCGGCTGCTAAGGCCTGGTCAGATAAGACGATGTACTCTGCGCCAGCGGCGTTTTGTTCGATAGCGTGTACGGCGCTTATGTCAGATGGGCCAACGTTGAAACCGGCTGAGCGGGCATAGTTATCGTGTCTTGGATAAGCTCCATAGACGGAGCTCATGCTCAAGATGACAAGGAATGCCACAAAACCCAGACGGAGTCCGGGAGGCCGATTTTTTAAGCGAGCAGTGATATCGCTTAAGGTGATGCCGACATACGGTAAGAGGAAGAGTGTTGTGAGTGTCAGGAGTCGGAGAGCAAAATCGAGGCGTTCGTATGCAATGAGAAATGTGAAGTCAAAGCCTAGACTCATGATGATGAAGTTCACGAACATGGCGGCCGCAACGAGTCCTGGAACATACCAGCCTGATTGCGCTTTGCGTGCACTCCAAACTCCAGGTAGAGCCAGGATAAGCACGATGATGAACGCATTATCAATAAACGTATAAGCCAGATCACCCCAGGTATTGAAGTGAGTTCCCACGAATAAAGAGATTGGGAGCTGCCAAAATTTGATGAGATTTTCCGGATGAAAGGCTAGGCTTAAGTGTGCGAGCTTGGCTTGGAGTGTAAAGGCGATTGGAATGGCAATTGACGCTCCGAGTGTGGTCATCCCGATACTTGCGTACTTGAGGGTAGACCAGTGTTTTGGTATGCGTTCAAAGGCCAGGAGCGCGACATAAATGAGAGCTCCAATACCTGCGAGTGGGTGAGTGATGACAGCGGCGAGCGCAAACAGAAATGGCGCTGCTAGGGGACGTGAGGGGATGAAAAGCGTCCAGGCGGTGAAGATAAACGCCAGGGCTTGGGGGGTAGTTTGCACGAAGGCGGCAAGTGGAAGAAGGAGAAGCGCAAGGAGTGCGGTAGGGGAAGTTTTGCGTTCACTGCTGCGGCCAAGTAGCGCAGTTGTAATGCCAAACGCGGCAAGGAGCGGTGAGAGAAAGGCATCGAGTGAAAAGAGGGGGAGCGCAAAGATTTTGAAACCGATGAGCTCAAGTGCGTATTCACCAATATAGTAAAGCGGCTTGGGCGTGATGGTGCCATGGGTAGCAATGTGGGCTATGGTGGCACGGTGCAGGAACGGATCAAAACCGTAGCCAAGTCCATAGACCTGCGCGGCTAAGGCAAGTGCTGAGAATAACCAGCCACCAAACAGGAGTATGCCAAGTAACGGCATTTTTTCTCGGAGGAGAAGGGTAACGGCGCAAGCTAGGGTGATTCCGAGTGCTACTAGATTAATCGGTGAGAAGATGAGCCAGACGGATCGGACGGGTTCAAGGATCTGTGTTTGTGCGACTGCGATCCACCAGCCACAGAGTGATGCAAGTCCAATTCCAAAAAGAATGATGTCGGTTAGAATAAAATGGGGGTGGGGTTTTTCTGTTGTGCTTGGGGCGGATAGAACACTTGTGATTATCGCGATGATGAGAAGTACAAGAAATAAACTCTGAGTGGTGACGGTGGCAGTATAATAAACGAGACTTCCCAAGATGCTCATGGCGGCAACGGTAGCCATGATGCCTGTGCCGAGCTCGAGTCCGCGCACGCTTTGATGCGAAAGCCTTGGTCCTAGGGAGTAGCCAATGAGCCCAAGGTACGTAAGCAGAGCGAAAAGGCCAAACCAGGGAGTTTGGATGACAAAAGCGCTGAGGAACACGGGAAATAGCCCAAGAATCGGGAGAAGTTTGCGAAACATGGCATTTTTGCGAATATTTGCTAGAATCATAACATGATTGGCTCTCAACGCGACCTTACCAAGCTTTACCCCCATGACTATGTCATGAAGGCGGTAATCTTGCCGTTTATTCCAAAATTCGTCCATCCGAATCATGTAACGGTGTCACGATTTTTGTTGACACCCGTGGTCCTGTCTTTATTGTATTCTGAGACGTATATTTGGGGCGTGCCGCTGTTTATGTTCGCTGCGGCCACGGATGCGATCGATGGATCGTTGGCGCGTGTCCGTAAGCAGGTGACGCCATGGGGAATTTTCTTTGATCCAATTGCTGATAAGCTACTCATTGGTTCGGTAGCACTTTTGGTTGCGCTTCAGCACTTTCATCCTGTGATTGTGTTTTTAGCAATCCTCATGGACATGTTGCCGTCATTGCGCTGGGCTTCCACCCGCTATGTGGGTACTGTGATGGCAGCTAATGTGTGGGGAAAGATCAAAATGTTTTTGCAATTTTCTTCGCTCACCCTTCTCTTGCTTGGCATTATGTTCCAGCTGCCAATTTTAATTGATATTGGCGAGGTGGTGCTTGTAGCATCTTTGTTGTTTGCCGGTGTGGCGGTTGCCACGTATTCACTCTAGTATGTTTATCCGGCGCCTTGTGTACGCCCTGTTCCTTGGTTTATTTTTTGTTTCGACATTGTTTTTGAGCTGGCCCGCCTCCCGAGCGCTGTTCGTCTCTCCAGATGAGCATGCGGCGTATGTTTTTGCGGATGCGTTTTCCGATACGGGGAGTTTATTTATTTCTGAAAGTTTGAATGAGGAATTGTCTGGAATTATTCACCCACGCAGCACGATTGGCTATGCAGACGGCATTGTGCCAGCTAGTTTTATTGGCTTCATCGTGTTCTTGGGGACTGTGGGGGCGGTATTTGGGAAGCTAGCCATGTTTTTCGTGACGCCAACGATTGCGATTTTTACGCTGTTTTTCTGGCA
>JAUPWK010000075.1 GCA_030916555.1 Patescibacteria group bacterium
CGCTCGCCGCCAACATGACTTTACGTGTGAAAAAGTAATGGAAGGCCTGTGAACGTGTTACGTAAGCGTTTGTTCTTTGCTCGGCAGGCAATTGAATATTTAACCCAATCGAGTGTGCTCCTGCCTCAAAAGCTCCCTTGTTTGAGGCTTCCATAATTCCCGGGCCTCCCCCCGTCACTACCGTAAACCCCTCTTCACCAAGCAACCTCCCAAGATCCTCTGCTACTTGGTACCAATGGCTTCCGGGTGCAAGGCGAGCTGAACCAAAAATTGAGACCTCCCGGTTTGTCGTTGACAAAAACTGGAAGCCCTCAACAAATTCTGACATGATCCGAAAAATCCTCCAGGTCAGATCAGACATGCGTGGCGGGCGATTCCCAGCCACACACATCGCCTTTTCCTCCGGCGAAAGTGGGATGCGTACCTTGTCTTCAGCCGGCTGGCGCTTGCGAGCACCTGGATTGGCTTTGAAGATGTCCATAGCAAAGACGTTACGGATGGTATTTTATCACATCCGGAAGCATGTGTTCGCTAGGCGACGTAGATGAAGCCAAGGGCTTCAGCATTTTTTCGTGACCACATATATCGACCGTCAACAAGGACACTTCCGGACATCTGAGCCTTAAGTACATTCAGATCAAGATCCTGGAATTCAGGCCATTCACACATCAACACAACCGCATCAGCTGTACTGGCACATGTCAGAGCATCTGGAGCAAACGTTATATTCGATGCAAATTGCTGAGGTAAGGACTTTACCTGTGGGTCGTAGGCGGCAACGGTTGCTCCAGCATCGAGCAATGCCTCAATCAATGTAAGTGCTGGCGCGTCGCGAACATCATCTGTCTTCGGCTTAAACGCCAAACCAAGCACAGCGATGCGCTTTCCGGCTACATCACCAAGCGCTTGTCGTATACGATCAAAAAGTAGGGTGCGTTGGCGATAGTTGGCTTCATGCGTTGCCTGAAGTACGGTCAGAGGCGAATCAACGCGACTCCCCTCCTGCAAAAGCGCCTTAACATCTTTAGGGAAACAACCGCCACCGTAGCCCACTCCAGGACGGACGTTGCCAATGCGTGGATCAAGTCCCATACCCTGTGCAACGCCCATGGGGTCAGCGCCTACTGTATTACAATAATTAGCAATCTCGTTGATGAAACTAATACGCGTAGCCAAAAAACTGTTCGAGGCCGTTTTAATAACTTCAGCCGTAGCACAATCACACGTAAACACAGGAGCCCCACTTGCAATGATTGGTTCGTATACTCGTTTTACAATTTCAATAGTCGCTGTTTCGTCAGCGCCAATGACAATTCTTGATGGTGTCAGGGTGTCGCGGATGGCAGTGCTCTCCGCGAGAAACTCCGGATTTGAGGCAATTACAGCATCGCCACCAATTAACTGACGAACTTTTTCCGCAGTGCCAGCGGGAACTGTCGATTTGATTACAAATACGGCACCAGCAAGATGATGTTGCGAGAAATCTTGCGCTACCGCCCTGACGGCGGACAAATCAGTTACGCCATCTTCCCCTGTTGGAGTATTCACACAGCAAAAGACTACCTCCGCGGCTTCCATGGCCTTTTGATTGTCGTCCGTGAAATACAAACGACCAGATGCCAAGGCTCTGGTCAAAAGATCGGAAAGTCCAGGTTCAAAAAAAGGCGCCTCCCCATGATTCAATTGTTGAATGCGTGTTGCATTCAGATCAGCACACCACACCGTGTGACCAAGATCAGCGAAGGCGGCGGCAGTGACTACACCCACCCAACCTGCACCAATAATTGCAATCTGCATACGTACAAATACTTACCAAAAATCTTTATTGCAAGCTCTTAAAATTTCGCTTCGGCGATTCTATTCCCTGATGGGGCATTATTGCCATCATTCGGCTCCTTCATAATGACCACGGTTTGGTATTCACGAGGATCGACAATCCCTGTGCTAGGACCGGCAGTGAAATTCAGAACCCAACTACCGTCGGCGCGTGGGGCTAATTGGCCCATATCTTTCACGTCGGCCAAACCGTCTTTGAGGAACCAAACATGATACGAATCCGCAGTCATGTCAAGGGCTGGCAAGTAGGCCAAAACGACCATATCAGCCGAGTTTTTCGATAAATAACGCTGTACACGCCCGGTGTGCTGGCCATCAAATGCTGATACAAGCGGAGTTGATGACTCTTCAGTTTGCAAAATTGGTGCGGTGGTCGTGGTGGCAACAGCAAGCTTAGCAACAGGGGCGGTAGCAGGATTTTGAGCATCTGTAATCGCGACCACATCTTCAGTAGCTGCTAAAGCCTGCGTGTCCTCAGCATCTGTTCTAAACCACTGCATCGCCATGTAGAACCCCGCACTCCCGACGAGCACCAGAGCGATGCTCGGGAAAAGTTTGCCCGCAGTGCGGGACAAACGACTACGTCGGGATTTGCGGTAGTATCGTGTCATAGGCTGCGCAGACTTTGAGCGATAGAGTCGGCGGGGTTAAAATCTATGATTGATGGCAAAATCTCTTCGGCAGAGGGTGTGGCCACTGCCCCCGCAAGTGCGGTAGCGGCAGCGATCTTCATAGCTGGTGTCAAACGGCTAGCCCGAGCATCGAGAAG
>JAUPWK010000012.1 GCA_030916555.1 Patescibacteria group bacterium
GCTGGCCCATCAAGCAGACCTCTGCCCCTGCGGGGCCGGCCGATGCCGTCAGCATGGCGAGCATTCTGGTCCAGAGCTGCGTCAGCGGCTGTCCGACGGAGCAGGTCGGCACCTGGGCAAGTTCGTGGTCGTACGTCGACTGCAGCGCCAAGGTTCGCCCCACCGGGGGGTACAACTACTACATGGAATTTTCTTCCGAGATCGGTGACTGGCCCACGACGTGGCCGTCCACCGTCACCTGCTACAAGGTGGTCGGTACGGACACGTACACGGCCACGGTCACCCTCGTGGACGCGGTCGGGAGCAGTTGGGGTCTCGGCGTGTTCGAGTCCGGATGGAACCCGAACAACGGCCTCATGTTCGACTTCGTGTCGCAAGGTGGTCTCCAGCAGTTGGGCGGTTCCAGGTACCTGGAGGCCCCAGCGAGCACCTACGCGAACGGCGCGTGGAGTGCCGTCAAGAACGGCGCTGCGTGGAGTGGTGTGAAGTGCCACGCCAACGACAGGACCAACCGTGGTCTGTCGGACGTCGTTTGGGTCGACGTCAACGAGAACGCGACGGAAGGCACCGGAACGTGCGTCATCCCCAAGGGGGGAGGACAGTTCTTCACCTTCGACGTGGTCGTGGACCGGCCCTGAACGACTACTTCTTCTGACGGCCGCTGCAACTGCACGGCGTCACTTCGTGAGGCGAGCTACCGGGTAGCTCGCCTCTTGAATTTGTATATTTTCGTTTGACGTTTGTAGGATATATTGATATCCTTCATCGTCCCTATTTGGGATTTTGAGTAGGGTGTTAGCACAACAGAACGGAGTCACCATGCGGATTATCTGCTGGGATCTGGATGGGACGATCCTGAATACGGATCGACTCTTCGCCCCCGTGGATGCGCGGGTGGCCGAGATTATGGGGGTGAGTGCGCCTTACACACATCACGTCAGGCGCGCGGTTGCTCGAACTGGATTCACTTTTAGGGCCTGGTTTGAGGCCTTGCAGATGAGTCCCAAGCACTTCGTTCCTCTCACCGAGGAGCTCGAGGCCGATCTTTCCGTGCGGGCTCCGGGATGTATCTATCCAGGAGTACGCGAGCTCATCGAGACGCATACTGAACGGCACGTGCTCGTGACGGCTGGCGACGGCCATTTCCAGCGTTGGAAGTTCAGTCTGCTCGGTTTGCACCGCAGTTTCGGCGTTCACGATCGCCACTTCGTGCCGCGGACGGGTTCGAAGGCTCAGGCGATCGAGCCGTACCTTTCCCTGGGAGAGGTTCTGTTCGTGGAAAATTTGCCGCAGTGGCACGAGGAGGTGCGTTCTTATGGATTGCGGGTAAGGCTCATTCGGCCGCGCTGGCCGGGAGCGGAGTCCTCGTCAATTCACACCGGAGACGGTACTCTTTGGGAGGCTGTCGACACGTCAGCTGAACTTCAGGAAGCATTGAGGAGGTGCGATGGAAGCTTGGGTATTCCGTAGGGCGCTCGCCCCCGACCTGCCCGCCATTCAGACCCTGCTCTGTCAGGGTTACGACACCCGCGGCCCCTTGCCGCCGTTGTCTGAGATCGAGCTCAGTCACTGGCTCGATATGAAGCACAACCTGGCGATCGTGGTGGAGGACCAGAATCGACCGGGGGTGGTGCTTGCGCATGCCCAGCTCATGCGCCGCGTGTTCGCGCGACATCCTGGTCGGGCAGAGCTTGAAGACCTGTTCGTCCACGAGAGTGTTCGTCAGGTCGGTCTGTCCTACGCCATCCTCGGACGGCTGATCTACCATGCGGAGAGGGTGTGGCAGGCATCGGTTCTCGAGTGGCGCTGTCCGCATCACAAGTCGTTGCAGTTGGCGAGGGAGCTGTCTGCACGGATTGGTGGGCGGGCGATCTATGGCGAAGATGGGTGCTTCCATCTGTCGCTTCCGTACAAGCCGGTACGCCAGATGCGCGAGCATTTCGTACCCTTCTGAACATCGGTCGTTCCACTCGTTGACCGCTCCTGCCCGGAGCGGTCTTTCCTTTATTGAGTTTTCTCTTTTTGCACTTTATGCTAGGCTCAGCCCCGACTATGCGGATTATTTTGGTACACGGCTATAAAGCCTCACCCTCAACCAATTTTTGGCCCTGGCTCAAGCGCGAGCTCACGGACCGTCGTTTTGAGGTTCTCATGCCAGAATTGCCCACCCCGGAAACTCCTGACAGAGACGCTTGGACCAAAGCCTTGCTTGAGGCTGTTGGCCCCCTGTCTGACCAGGACATTGTCGTTGGTCACAGCTTGGGCGGTGCTGCAGCTTTGCGCTTACTTGAAGCTGCTGAGGCTCGAACCACGCCGCATGCCTGTGTTTTGATCTCCACTCCTTGGATGATTAAAGACGATCGTTTCCGTAGCTTCTTTTTAACTGAACTTGATCATGACGTGCTCATGTGGCGAGCTTCAAAGTTTGTCGTTGTGCACGCGAAGGACGATACGGTCATCCCGGTGGCACATGCTGACCGTTATGCTCAGGTCTTTCACGCAGATTTGATAACACCAGAGACGGGCGGACATTTCGATGCCTCAGAGCAGCCCGCTATTTTGAACGCTATTCTGAAGATTGCTGAAGAGCCAATCATTTACGCTCCGGGCATGTCGCTCCCAGACGAATACGCGGATATCATAAAATAAATTATTCCTTATTATGTTCACCGGCATCATTAAGGGCTTGGCCACGGTCATTGCGGTAGAAAACCGTGAGGCTTTTCAGGTGATCAAGATTAATGCCGAGGGTTTGGTTGCCAAGCCGGTTATTGGTGGAAGTGTGGCGGTAAATGGAGTGTGTCTTACCATTGTCGCAATTGAAGGATCAGTTTTTGTTTTCGAGGTCATGCAGGAGACATTGAAGCTCACCACGTTTGAACATGTGACAGTGGGGGAGAAGGTGAATATTGAAACGCCGCTTCAAATGGGGGATGAACTTGGGGGTCATTTGGTGCAGGGGCATATTGATGGCACTGCAGAGATTATTGAAAAGGAGGCACAAGGTGAAAATACACGTGTACGTTTTTGGGTGAGTGCAGAGCTTGGGAAATCAATCGTTCAGAAAGGTTCAATCGCGGTTGATGGTATCAGTCTCACCGTTTGCGACCCTGTTGCATATCCGAAACAAGAAGTTTCAAGCACCTTTCCTCAGACGGTATGTTTTGACGTTTGGCTGCTCCCACTTACTTTGGAGCGCACGACGCTTGGTATAAAAGGTGTTGGAGACCGGGTAAATATCGAAGTCGATTATCTTATGAAGGCCGTCATGAGTCGGGTTGAAAATCTCCGATTACGCACTTGACGATTCAGATGTTAAAACGCAAGATGCGTTGCATAATGCTTCAGGAGGAACTGTTGCATATGAACCATCACGAACCTGCTACCTTAGATTGGGCCGATGAGTTTTTTGATACGCAAAGCACGGCTAAGAAACCACTGTCCGGCCGTTCATGGTTTCCGTGGATCGTAATCCTGACCATCCTCGTGATTCTTGCCTGTATCTTTTCACCAATTGTTATTATTACGAATGGTCACCGAGGAGTCGCTACGTTTTTTGGCGATCTCGAAGGCGATGTTTACACAGAAGGAGTTCATTTGAAATATCCGTTATTACGCGTTCATCAGTTTGATGTCCGCACACAGTCCCGAGAGCTTTCGACAGGAGTTGTCACCAAGGATCTTCAGCTCGTGACATTAACAGTGAATGTGAAGTACTCCTTGGCCGAAGATAGTGTGGAAGACACGTATCGGGAATACGGTGTTACATATGAAGAAACTTTGCTTGACCCGTTTGTCAAAGAAGCCATGAGTGTAGCTGCTACGAAATTTACTGCCTCAGAACTCATGCACAAGCGCAGCGATTTCACTGCCAGTGCTACTGCAGAGCTTACAAATCGCCTTGTCGATACTGGCTTATCTTCAGATGGCATCGCGATTGTTCAGTTAACATTCTCTAAGGCGTTGCAGGATGCCTACGAGGCTCAGGCTGTAGCTCAGGCTCATGCAGATGCGGCAGCACTGGAGGCGCAGGCCGCTACAGATAAGGCTGGTGCCGCAGATGCTTTGGTAGATCTTGATATCAAGCGTATTCAAACCATTGGTGACGCTTTGCGTGGCAACGAAATGTATATTCAGTACGAAATTTTAGAGAAATGGGACGGCAAGTCGCCGCTGTATCTTGCTCCGGTGTCACCAGCAACGGCGAGCGGTGAATAATCGAGCTTACAAGAGGTTTGGCTCGCGGTGTAATGAGAAAAGAAAACACGACTTCCCTGAGAATGGTAAGTCGTGTTTTTGTATAGCAGTGATCCGCATGGGAGGTATTTGATACCTCCTCATAATAAGAGAGGAAAAAAAGGGGGTATCGTGGTGCTGACAGCTCAGCTAATAATGATACGTCATTCCTTTGGTAATGGTGAATGCGCGATAAAGCTGTTCCAAGAAGAATAAATGTGCGAGATCGTGGGTTGTTGTCATGGGGGAGAGCGAGAGTAGAAGATTGGCTTTTGCTTTTAGTTCGACTGGAATGCCGTGTGGTCCACCGAGAATGACGGTAAGTTTTTGGCCGTTATCAATAAAGTTTTGTAGTTTAGCAGCGAAATTTTCAGAAGAATATTGTTTGCCTGTAGCCTCGAGAGCAATGACGAAGCTGCCTTTTGGAATAGCTTCAATGAGACGGTCGTCAGTCTTGACTGACTTCAATTCAATTTCAGCAAATTTTTTGAGCCGGGTAGTAAAATCATCCCCAATGGCTGTGAATGGTCCTTTGGGGAGTGAGCCGACGGTAATGAAAGTGATCTTAAACATAAGTGCCAACATTAGCAGAGAAAATCCTGTGTATCAAGGGTGGATAGATGCCCACACCCGCGCGCTTGACAGTCTTTCGTGGATTCGATACTATTCCGCAGCAATTCAGGGAAATCGTTCC
>JAUPWK010000076.1 GCA_030916555.1 Patescibacteria group bacterium
AGCCGGGTGATTCTTATGTCGATGCTCCGATCAAAGGCATCGCGATCATATCCCTTAAGTGATTCAATCAACATGTCGCGCGTTAAGACTCGATTGGGTTGTTTTACAAACAAGCTGAGCAGATCGAATTCCCCGGTTGTCAAATGGATCTCGTCGTCGCCACGAATTAGTCGCCGACCCACTAAGTCTACGGTAAACGGGCCGAACTTTTCATGCTGCCGATCCTGAGGGCTCTGTGACTCACGATGATGGTCTTGTCGGCGTAGCAGTGCTCTGATACGTGCAAGTAATTCTCTGGGATTAAAAGGTTTGCCAAGATAGTCGTCGACACCCACCTCTAGGCCAATGATGCGATCAACATCTTCACTCTGCGCCGATAACATCAGTATGGGAATATGTGTTTTTGATCGTAGAAATCGAGTCAGCGATAGACCATCTTCGCCCGGAAGCATTAGGTCCAGAACAATGAGCTCAAACGGGTGAGTGTCTAGAACCGAACGCATGGCAATGCCATCTGCAACTGCAGTGACGTCAAACCCATTGCCTGAAAGATAGTCTACAAGGAGTTCGCGTAGAGTTGGATCGTCGTCGACGACCAGAATCGAATCGATTTGAAGCTTATCCATAGAACTGACAGCCTAGCTGACGAGCCAGGAAACGCGTTGCTGTGTTGATGACGATTGTTGAAGAAATTCGTCACTGAATCTTAAGGAATTGTAATTGACTTGGGTATTTTTGAAAGCACGAAGATCAGTTCTGAAACAAATTGAAACAAAAGAGGGGCGTTTCGACAAGCTAATGAAACGTTTCCAGCGCAAGATGACGACTTTCCTGCTAAATGACCTGCTTATCCGAGTTTGTGTAGGTGGGAATTTGATGGTTGATCTAGGCTGTGTCATAGAGAATTCAAACGACAGGTTAAAAAATGGCGGCTCAGTTAAAAATAAAACACATTCTTTTCTCAATAACGATTGGGTTCGCCGTGTTGGCCACCGGTTGTGGAAAAACCAAAAATGAGTTTAATGGATACATAGATACCGATATGTCGTATCTCTCAAGTAGCTTTTCCGGAAGATTACAAACGCTCAATGTCCAGCGTGGCGACTTGGTAGAAGCCTCACAAAAATTATTTGAAGTAGATCCAACCTATGAATCTATTTCGGCAAGTATCGATCAGCATAATGTCGATGCGTTACAGGCTGAGTATGAACAGGTTAAAAATCAGATTGTCTATGCGAAGCAGCGTCTAAAGCGTGAACGGACAATGGCCAAGAGCGATGCGTCTAGTAAGGATGACGTGGATCTGGCGCTGAAAAACCTGGATGTTTTGAACAATCAGCTAAAAAGTATCGAATCCCGTATAGGGGCAAGCCGTGGGGTAACAGAGAGAACGCTGTGGCAAAAGTCACAGAAAAATGGGACCGCGACTTTGGATGGAATGATCTTTGATACCTATATGCAGGAAGGTGAGTTTGTCCAAGCTGGGCAACCTATTGTTGCATTCATCACACCCAAGTCACTAAAAGTCACGTTCTTTGTGGCTGAACCCGACATTTCAAAGGTCAAATTGGCATCAAAAGTCCAATTGTCTGTAGATGGCAAAGAAGAACCACTGACAGCAACCATCGATTACATATCGAGTAAAGCCGAATATACACCGCCAGTGATTTTCTCCCGAGAAGAGCGCGCCAAATTGGTTTTTAAGGTGATTGCACGGCCTGAAAAAGTAGATCTACAGTCTATCCACCTTGGACAACCGGTGACGGTTAGATCAACTCATGAATGATTTTGCTATCGACATTCGTGGGCTCACCAAAAAATTCGGCGAGAACATTGTTGTGAACAACTTATCGTTGCAGGTTGAGCGCGGGTCTGTCTTTGGATTTCTAGGATCCAATGGAAGCGGTAAAACGACAACTATACGCATGATATGCGGATTACTGATGCCGACGAGCGGCACAGGTCGCTGTTTGGATCTGGACATACAAAACGATAGTGAAGAAATTCGATCCAGAATCGGCTATATGGCACAAAAGTTCTGTCTTTATGAACAACTTACAGTCATAGAAAATCTCCGATTTATTGGCGAGGTATATCAACTTTCGGATTTGGATGACAGGATTTCCGAACAGCTAAAGTATCTACGCCTCGAAAATTACAAAGACCATCGTGCCAGGGACTTGTCGGGTGGCTGGAAGCAACGCTTGTCATTAGCTTCCTGTCTGCTGCACTCACCCGAGATTCTGTTTCTTGATGAACCTACCGCAGGCGTAGACCCCAAAGCCAGGAAAGAGTTCTGGGACTATCTGCACGAGATTGCGATCGAAAAGGGCACAACAATTCTGGTGACAACCCACTATATGGATGAAGCCGAAAAATGTACTAACCTCGCTTACATTAATCAAGGGAATTTGCTTTATACGGGAACGACCACAGGGATCATTCCTTTCTCGAAAATCATCAGTTACGTGAGCGATATCCAACGTCAGCAGCAAGCATGGATGACTTCAGAGATTGGTCGGCGTTATCCCGCTGTAACCACGAGCTTTGTCAATAATCAGTTAAGGATATCGTCGCGAGATCAAGAGATCCTAAATGAAATTCTCGAACGTTATCCCGATAGTCAATTCACAAGGGTTGCCCCTTCCTTTGAGGAAGTTTTCATCGGGTTGATCTCATGAGAATTTTCAGACTTGCGAAAGTGACACATATTTTTGGACTATCGACCGCAAGAATTTCTGGGTTGATGCACAAGGAATTCACGTTAATCCGGCGTGATCGCGGAACGGTGGCTATGCTGCTTATTTTACCGGTCATGATGCTGGTTTTATTCGGCTTCGCGATTCAGTTAGACCCCAAGCTGTTGCCTACAGCTGTCATCGATCATGATCAAAGCCCCTTAACCAGAAGCATCATCACCAATATCGAGGCTTCCGGATATTTCAAAGTGGTGGATTCAAATGCGACTGAAGCGAAAGCCGAAACCGAGATGTCGGAAGGCGCGCTAACGTTTATTCTGACCTTTCCAGGTGGGTTCACCAGAGATTTTGTTCGTGGCGAGAACCCGCAGATATTGATTGAAGTTGATGGATCTGATCCGGGCAACAGCATGAATGCAGTCAGCCATCTGCAGCCTATTATCGATCAATCGATTATCGAGTTCACGAGCAAGGGCCTGACAACACCATACCTTCAGGGAAAGAAGCGTGAAGCTACACTGATCGTTCATCGCAACTACAACGAAACGAATAAGAGTGTCTTCAATATTGTTCCAGGGTTAATTGGCGTTCTCCTAACTCTGACACTTGTCATGATTACCTCCACTGCGATTACCTCAGAACGAGAGGCGGGGACGATGGAGTTGTTGCTGACGACACCACTCAAGCCAGCGGAGATTATTCTGGGTAAAGTAATTCCGTACGTATTGGTGGGATACGTTCAGTTGACGATTATCGTTGCTCTTGGTCTGCTGGTGATTGGTCTTCCTTTTGAAGGAAGTATGCTACTGCTCTACTTGGCCAGCGCACCGTTTATTGTCGCCAATTTGATGATCGGAATGCTTTTTTCGACTTTTGCACGAACCGCCATGCAAGCGGTCATCATGAGCATCTTCTTTCAGCTCCCTTCGATG
>JAUPWK010000077.1 GCA_030916555.1 Patescibacteria group bacterium
AGCGCGCAGGCATACGTGTATTTTCCGGGTGGATATGGTACGTTAGATGAGCTGTTTGAGATTTTAACGCTCATCCAAACTGCCAAATCAGAGGCGGTGCCCGTGGTTCTTGTTGGCCATGAGTATTGGGATGGATTGGTGGAGTGGCTGGATAAAACCATGTACGGCAGTTTTGATACCATTGATCGTCAGGATCTGAAATTATTTACCGTTGTTGATACGGCTCAAGAGGCCTTTGAAATTGTGCGACAATCAGACGAGCGCACTTTCTTCTAGACCGTTCGCGTATGCCTGAACATCTGAAAAGTCTTGCCACTCGTCTTCACCCCAAAGCGGAAAAAAAGCATGGGGCAGGGGAGGAAACCTTTGAAGTCAGTGCGCCGGTGAGCACGGCTGCTTCTTTGTATGAAAGGGTTCGCAATACTCTTGATTATCAAGAGGAACATTTGTTGCGTCGGAATGCGATCTTGCGAATTTTGAAGCGTTTTTTAAACATGGATGTCCCACTGTCTTCTTTGGCAGGTGATCTGCTGAAGGAGTTGGTGTGGGCCAAATATTTACCAAATAAAACCGTACCCGTGTCACTCCGGGATGAGCTAGCTCCGGTGATCGCTAAATATGAGCCTTTGTTCCGAGCCGCAGAACAATTGACAGGCAAAGAACGGAAAGCCACCTTTGATTGGCTGCTTGATGTTATTGCCACAGAGATTGAGACCATGATCGCCCCAAATGAAGCTGAAGACGCGCTTGTGGCGTACATGTATGACGAGATGCGTAAGCGCATCGAGTGGGATCCTCGTTTGCCTGCTACCCCCGAGCAGAAGGACCTACGTTTGTTCATTGGTGTTCACAAGACATTGTTAAAGTCGAACCCAGGCATGTTGCGGTACCGTGTGTTCACTTTGTACTACCCGGTTTGGATTGGTAAGGCAAATGACGCACTCATTCTTGAGATTGCAAGTAACTTGCGGACGGTTGTAAAAACCGTTGAGGATGAACTTCACGATCCGCTTACGGACAGATTGTCGCGCATGCTTCGCCGTCGGGCAGGTATTTTTCGTGTCTTGGGAGATGCGGTTATTGCCACTGAGGACATCGATGTCCTCATGGATGATCCTGAAAAACTCGACGAGGTAGTAAGCAAAGCTTTGGCAAGCCGAACGAATAAATTTCAAACCCGTTTGCGCCGCACAGTGGTACGTACGGTCATTTTCTTGTTTATCACTAAAATGTTTTTGGCACTGTTGCTTGAGTTGCCATACGATCTTTTCTTGGCACGACAGGAGGTGCCGCTTTACCCATTATTCGTGAACATTCTTTTCCACCCAATGTTCTTGGCTCTGATTGGTTTAACGGTCAGCATTCCTCAAAAGAAAAATCGTGAAGATTATTTAGCGGCGATTCGCGCGCTTTCTGTAGGTGCTGACCATCCAGTCTTGCACCTGCGCGTGAAGCATGACGTGCGCGGCCCGTGGCAGAATGTTTTCGACGCCCTCTACATGTTGTTGTTTTTGGGGGTATACGGGATTATTGCTTTTGGTCTTCACAGTATCGATTTCCACTGGTTATCGATTACGCTTTTCTTGTTCTTCTTATCGCTTGTAACGTTTTTTGGCATTCGTATTCGTTCGTCGGCTCGGGAAATTGTGGCTTCAGATGCACGGAGCAGTATCGTTGGGACCGCTTTTGACATTTTGCTTTTGCCAATTGTACGGGCAGGCTCTTGGCTCAGTAGTAAAGTTTCTAAGATTAACGTCTTTATCTACTTCTTCGACTTCATCGTCGAGGCGCCGCTCAAAGTTGCTATTGAATTTATTGAAAGCTGGTTGTCGTTCGTGCGCGAGAAGAAAGAGGAAATTTAATTACCAACATGAACGGGACCTTGCGAGCATTTTTCCTGATCGCCGTCCTTGGTTGCGCTGGACTCTTCGTCTTGCTCTATTTGCAATTTAACAAAGCTATTACTGCGCCAATGTACGGAGCTACCTTTTCTCCGGCGTACGCAGCCTATCTTGGGCTTGATCCGCGTGAGGTATTTGTAGCTACCCTGACGGACATGCCTATTCGTCAGATTCGTTTGCCACTGCAGTGGAACGATATACAACCAACTGAGGACACTCTGTATTTCGAAGACATTGATTGGTATTTGGATACTGCAGCGGCACATAATGTGCATGTTACTTTGGCGGTTGGAAATAAGGTTCCACGCTGGCCAGAGTGTTATACGCCTGATTGGGTAAAACCATTTGATCAACAAGCATACGAACAAGCATTGTTAAAATATCTCGACACCACGGTGATACGGTATCGAACGCACCCTGCGCTTGAACGTTGGCAGATTGAGAATGAGCCGCTTTTCCCGTTTGGCAATTGCCCAAAAAGTAATTTCACTTTAGTGAAGAAAGAGATTACACACGTCCGCGCCCTTGATGACGCGCACCCCGTGCAGTTAACCGTAAGCGGTGAGCAGCAAATCTGGGCGAGCGTTGCAAAATACACTGACGTACTGGGGGCAAGTATGTACAGAAAAGTTGCTTTACCAAATGGTTGGCGCTTTACTTTTCCTATTCCAGCGCGTGTTTATAGTTTGCAGGCACTGAGTGTTTCGTTTCTCGGCACAAAAGTAGTTATCTCGGAATTACAGGCTGAACCTTGGTTGACTCGTCCGTACGGTGATTACACGCCAGCTGAGGCCGCGGCTCTATTCACGCCTGATGAGCTGTTGAAGAATTTACGCTATGCGCATCGGACGGGCATTCAAGAAATTTCTCTTTGGGGAGTAGAGTGGTGGTATTATCTGAAGCAAAATGGTGAGCCTGCTTTGTGGCAGAGCGCTCAAGAGTTATTGCGCGACTAATTTATGAAGCCAAAGGCAACGCGGGGGAAAATTTCGGCAACGTTTGATGTTGTGATTATTGGCGCAGGCTCAGCTGGTATTGCGGCTGTGGATGGCGCTAAGGCTGCAGGTGCTAAGAGCGTTTGTTTAATTGAATCTGAAGAGCGTTTAGGTGGGGAGTGTGCGTATTGGGCTTGTGTACCTACGAAGTCCATGCTGAAGGCTGCGAAAATGTATCACCTCACTAAACATGGTGCTGGTCGTTACGGTATTCAGGCCGCGAAGGTGACGTATGATTTTTCCGCTATCATGAAGCGTCGGGATGCGGTTGTGAAAGTACTGACAGGAAATGGCAAGCGATTAGTCGAGTATGTAAAACATGAGAAGGTAACGGTTAAATATGGTCCGGCACATTTCATTGCGCAGAACGTCGTAGATGTAAAAGGTGAACGTGTTCGTGGAAAAGCCTTTGTCATCGCAACAGGCAGTCGAGACAAGCTTCCAGTTTTATCAGGTCTTGAAGATACTCCATTTTGGCGATCCCGTGATGTGGTGAGTATGAAATCGCTACCCGCTTCCGTGGCAATTCTTGGGGGAGGGCCGGTGGGAACGGAGTTCGCAACGCTTTTTGGATTGTTGGGGGTCAAGACGACGCTTATTGAGTATGGCGAGCATATTTTGCCCCGAGAAGACGGTGAAATTGCCGCCCTGGCGGAAACACATTTACGGGAGCAGGGCGTACAGGTGTATACCAAGACGAAAGCTTTAGGGGTGAAAAAATCGGGTCACAGGGTCCAGCTCACCTTTCAAGTAGGGAAGCAGCCACGCAAGACGATCTCGATTGAGAAACTTGTTGTCGCTGTTGGTCGTCAGCCAAATATTGACACCATGTCTTTGGATCGAGCCGGTGTGAGGTTGAATGACAAGGGAAAGTTAGAGGTTTCGGCAAGATTAGAAACGAATCAGACGCATATTTTTGCGGCTGGTGACGTTACTTCCGCGCTCTTGTTTACGCATACTGCAAGCCATGAAGGCTATATTGCTGGATGGAATGCGGCCAAAATCAAAACCGATGGTAAGAAATATGTGCGCGAAGAACGGGTTGTCCCTCGTATTACTTTTGTTGACCCTGAAATCGCCTCTGTTGGGATTACCGTTGCTGAGGCTGCGAAACTGAAAAAGAAAGTAAAAATCCATCGATCACCTTTTTCTGTGCTTGGTCGTGCAGCTATCGATGGGAATCGTGACGGGCTACTTAAAGTGATTACGGATGCAAAAAGTGGGCAAATTTTAGGCGCTCATGTTGTTGGTGAAAGAGCTGGAGAGATTATGCATGAGCTTGCTTTGGCGATGTATGCCGGCATTCCATTTGTGACGGTTCAAAGTATGCTCCATGCGTATCCTGGATGGAGCGAATGTATTCCGGCTGCAAAAACTTAAAGACATGAAAAAGCCCACTCGCGCTGCGAGTGGGCTCGTGTAGTCCCTGCGTCCAGGGACTAGTTGTCGTCGTCCGGGAAGCCGCGGCTGCCGGCTTCCAGCATGTCCGCCTCCTCCGCGTCGAACTCCGCGAGGCTGCGCGCCAGGAGCTGACCGTGAGTCAGGTCCTGATGTTTGACGCGCCGCGGCTTGAGCGGGCGGTCGTCGTCACCCGGGACGATGTCCCAGTAGGAGGGTCCGCCGACCCGCAGCGAACGCTCGTGGCGTTCGATCTGGCTCACGAGCGCAGCGATGTCCACCCGCCGCGGCTCGATGGGGTTGCCGGCCGAGGGGAAGAGGTTCTGCTCGAGCCCCTCGTCCATGTCCGTCTCGCTCTCGAGCGAGAATTCGACGTACTCGCACAGCTCGACCGGCTCGGTCTCGTCGTCGATGTCTCCGAAGCCGAAGTCGAAGTCAGAATCGGCGTCCGGGTCGGACTCGTGCTCGGCGTCTTCGTCATCGGGGAGGGGGTCGAAGTGGGAATCGAGGAAAAAGAACATGGCGGGGAGTCTCCGTTTGCGGGGGTGTTGCTGTGTATGAGACGAGGTATCTCAATAGCCAAGCAACGCCTCAGATTAGCGTAAAAACACAAATTTGTCAACGAAACATGAAAGATGTGCTAAGCTTATGCCCGCTATGATGAACGAAGTTGTCTTGGACATCGAAACACAAAATACGTTTGATGAGGTTGGGGGTTATTTTACGGACAAGCTTAAAGTATCGCTCGTGGGGGTTTACTACTACGAAACCGATACCTATGAATCCTACCTTGAGCATGAACTTCCGCAGCTGTTTTCGCGATTGGAACGATCGGGTCGGATTATCGGGTACAACTCTGTTGGTTTCGACATGCCGGTTCTGAATAACTATTACGCTGGCGATCTTTTGAAATTGCCGCAGCTTGATATTTTGGCTGAGATTCAGAAATCACTTGGTTACCGCATCAAGCTTGATGCCGTGGCACAGAGCACGATTGGAACCCAGAAGTCTGCCCATGGATTACAGGCCGTAGCCTGGTGGAAAGAGGGGAATATTGAAGCGATTCGTGAATATTGTCTCCAAGATGTGAAGGTGACCAAGGAGGTGTATGAGTACGGTCTGAAGAATGGCTGTATCTTGTTTGATAACCGAGCCGGAGAGCGTCAGGCTGTACCTATCGACTTTGCGGGGAAGGTACCCACAGCTCCGGTGAACTTCACCCTTGGCTTCTAAAGAGTCGGGTGTATACTGTTTCCCGACTGTTATTTGTGACCCGATCATTCACAACTTGGCTGAGGTTCGTGGAGTGAAAAAAGTATCCACAATTCACCCTCAGTTTTTCTCCTCACACCACTACCGGTAGTGGTATACTACTTTTGTTGAACACTATAGGTTGTGTACAACCGTCGGTGGAGGAGGTGCCACACCCATCCTCACTTTGACGTGACTCAAAACGTCAGACGTGTGGATATTTTTTTCTCGCAAATCACCCCTGGAAGTGCCTTATGTATCAAACGACTTTGCAGACATTCGTTGCCCCTGCTACGGGCAAGACGCAGGCTATTTTGACCCCACGTAAGGTGTATCGACCTTTTGAATATCCCCATTACTACGAATATTTCCAAAAACAAAATCAGGCGCATTGGTTGCCAACAGAAGTGCCAATGGAAAGTGATATCGCTGATTATCGCTTCCGCATGACGGAACCAGAGAAGAACCTTATTATCCAAATTCTCCGTTTCTTCACTCAGGGAGATCTTGAGGTGAACAATAACTACAACCAGCACCTTATTCCGGCCTTTCCAAAACCCGAAATCAAGATGATGCTGTCCGCCTTTGCGGCCATGGAAGGTGTCCATGTTTGGGCCTACTCATACCTTAATGACTCGCTCGGGCTTCCAGAAAAAGAATATTCCGCCTTCTTGGAATATCAGTCCATGCGGAACAAGTACGAGTACCTCCAACAATTCAATGTTCATAACGTGGAGGAGCTCGCCATGAACATGGCCATCTTCGGAGCCTTCATGGAGGGCGTGAATCTTTTTTCTTCCTTTGCCATTCTCATGAATTTCCCACGTATGGGGAAAATGAAGGGAGTGGGTCAGATTGTGACTTGGAGCATCAGAGATGAATCACTTCACAGTAAAGGCGTGTGTCACTTGTTCCGGGATCTGATCTCTGAAAATAAATACCTTTGGACCCAAGACTTCAAAGATCGTTTATACGCCCGCTGCGAAGAGATGATTGGTCTTGAGGACGCCTTCATTGATACGTGCTTTTCAATGGGAGCGGTGGCTGGTCTAACGCCGGAGCAGGTCAAACAGTACATTCGCTACATCGCTGATCGCAGACTCCACGACATCGGTCTCGATGCTCGTTATAACGTAACCAATCCTCTTGAATGGCTCGATATCATGGTGAATGCTAAGGAACACACGAACTTCTTCGAAAATCGCGCTACCGAATATTCTAAAGGTACGGTACTTGAGGACTGGACCTAAATCGTCTATCTACATTCTCTGCGTATGCCTTCTTACTCGACAGTCATTGATGCTTTGTCCGCGAACGATCTTAACGCTGCTGGCCAAATGCTCTTGGCAGAAATTTTGGAGACCACTAAAACTAAGAATAGCTGGGACTGTCCTCATTACACGGCAGATAAAAGCGTGCAGCAGGCGATCAAGCTTGATCACAGTCGTAACGAATGGTTTACCTATTTCGGCCTCGAGAATTTGCGGGATCGTTATTTTTTGAAGGATGAGTCAGGAGAGATTTGTGAGAACCCACAAACTTTTTATGCCCGTGTTGCAACTGGCATGGCACGCAATGATGTAGTGCACGCACAGGAGCTCTATGACATTCTGAGCAAAGGTTGGTTCATTGCCGCCACCCCTACGCTCATGAACATTGGAACTAACAAAGGTTTGCCAATTTCTTGTTTCTTGAACACAGTTCCAGATACCTTGGAAGGCATTTTCGACATTTTCCGTGAGAACGCATTTTTGTCCAAGTACGGTGGTGGTATTGGTACGGATTGGTCCCAGTTGCGCGGTCAGAACGCGCCACTAAAGGCCAGCGGCTTGAAATCATCGGGCGTTATTCCGTTCCTGAAGATCATGGATTCGGAGACGATTGCCATTTCACGTAACTCAACGCGTCGTGGCGCTGCCGCTGCATATTTGCGTATTGATCACCCGGATATCGAGGACTTTTTGGAGCTCCGTAAGCCAGGTGGAGACCAGGATCGACGTTGTTTGAATATCAATAATGGCTTGGTGCTGACAGACGCTTTCATGGAGGCTGTTGAGGCCGGTAAGCCATATCAGTTGATTGATCCACATTACGGAACGGTGGCAAGAGAACTTGATGCCCTCACGATGTGGCGCAAGATTTTGTCGATGCGGGCTGAGACAGGCGAGCCGTACATGATTTTCATCGATACCATCAATAAAGCCCGCCCACAGCATCATAAGGATCTTGGTCTCATGGTGCGTCAGAGCAACTTGTGTACGGAGATTGTGCTGCCAACCAGCGATACCCGTACCGCGGTGTGTTGTTTGGGCAGCTTGAACCTTGAGAAGTGGGAAGAATGGAAAGGGGAGCTTGAGAGTATCGCTTACGCTTGCGTGAAGGCGCTCGATAACAACCTCGAGACTTTCTGTGACATGGCTGACCCAGTAGAGTTCAAGAAGGCCATTAATTCCGTAAAGCACGAGCGTTCAATTGGTTTGGGAGCAATGGGTTACCATGGCTATCTCATGTCAAAGAACATTCCGTTTGAAAGCATGATGGCTCGGGCTTTGAACAAAGAGATCTTTGGCGCTATTCACGCGGCCGCAACCGCGGCGAGCGTTAAGCTTGGTCAGGAACGTGGTTTGCCAATTGATGGCGGTACGCAGCGTAACAGCTACGTTACAAGCATTCAGCCAACTGCTTCTACGGCCTTTATTTGCGGAGAGGCAACGCCATGTATCGAGCCAATTGCCGGAAACGCTTATTTACAGAAGACTCTGTCCGGTAGCTTCCTTGTGAAGAATAAGTTCTTAGAACGCTTCCTTGAAACTAAGGGCTTGAACACCTCTGATACTTGGAAGCGCATCATTGCTGATAAAGGCAGCGTGGCAAATGTGGTTGAATTGTCAGAAGAAGACAAGGCCGTGTTCCGTACCGGTTATGAAATGAACATGCGTGAAATTGTGCAACAGGCTGCTGATCGCCAACCGTTTATTGATCAGGCTCAGTCGTTGAACCTATTCTTCTCAACGCCAGTCAGTGGTAAGTACTTGAATGAAGTACATATGCAGGCCTGGAAGTCCGGACTCAAGTCCTTGTACTACCTCCGTTCTGCTGCCCCAATTCAGGCTGATAGCATTTCCATGCAAACCACGAAACGTGATGTTGCCAATGAAGAATGTGCAGTTTGTCAGTAAACGTAAGTAAAAGCAAAAGGGTCATGTCTCCTGTGGACATGACCCTTTTGTGATAATGTGCTATGAGTATACTGATGCCGTATTGTAAGTCTTGTCTTAAGCTATGAAATTGTCTGCCGCCTTAGATTTAGTTCAAAATGATTTACCTATCGTTGTTCGTGATAAAACTTTTTCCCCACGGGGTGTCGAGGAGGCTACCCTAGAGACGGGAGAGAGTGTGTATTGGGTGTATACCAAAGATGGCATGTGGCTATCCTTTGACCCTGAGGGCGAGGAGATTCTTTTGTTTGAGGATATTAATGAAGAATTAGAACCAGAGGACGACACCGTTGTGTATGGTGGCGAGGATTACGAATTTTCGTACGAAGGTGTTGCGAAGGTAGATGATGATGACGGCGGGACTACCACGAATTTTAAGGAGTATCAGAACGCAGACGGTGATGTCATTCGGATCATGGAAGACGAGTCTACGGGCGACAAATCATACGCCTATGGCGTGAAAATCACTGAGGAAGATTTGCAGGAGGCTTAGTCGATAGTTAACGTGAACTGACAACTATGTCAGTCGTGGAGCGAAGACATCGGGCTCAAGATAACGGATGGCGCTTACGCGCTCTCCGTTTCTTTTTTCTTGGATTAACACTCGTGGTGGTGGGTCGGTTATTCATGTTGCAAATCCTTGAAGCCTCGACGTACAAGGTTTTAGCTGAAGGACAGTATTCGCTGTATGAGCAGCTTGTGCCTCAGCGTGGCCGTATTTACGTGAAAGATCATGGTGACTCGACTGAATACCCCGTAGCTACAGATGCTCCAAAGGCCTTTGTGTATGCCGATCCTAGAAAGGTGACTGATCCGGTAGCGCTTGGTCTAGAGATTGCGAAAATTTTGAAGCTTGATGGTTTAGAGGAGTATCAGCGTTTTGGCATGATGGTGCAGCTGCGTAATGCTGGGCGTATTACTGAAGCTCAGGAGCTTGAAAATTTACTGCGCCAAGAACGATCAGCCAAACTGGCTGCAGCGGCGGCTGAGACTGAGGCGCCCGTGCCGGCGCCCGCTCCAGTGCTTGCGCCTGAAGTTCTCGCGGTGACTCCCGAGATTTTACCGGAAGCCGGTGCTGTCGCGGGTGCTGCTATAGAAGCGATAGGGATGGAACCGTTTACGCTTGAGGGTAATCCTACGGCCACGTTGATTGATCGTTTGAGTAAACACGATGATCCATACGAACCGGTCGCGCGAAGCGTTACGGATGAAGAATTGGATTTACTGAAAACACTGGATACTGACGCTCTAGACTATATCGTTGAAGCAGCGAGAGCATATCCAGAGCCGGGTTTTGGCGGTCAGGTACTTGGTTTTTTGGGACG
>JAUPWK010000078.1 GCA_030916555.1 Patescibacteria group bacterium
CAATAGCGATCTTGGCCTGAGCTACGTTATAACCAGTCGTTAAAGGATCGGCCGTTGGATTCAAAAACGTCGCGATACGCTGAAGCTGATAATCTTTCAACTGTCCTGACAGCAATATCGCAGCAACCAATAGAGCAAAAGCTCCCGTCATCATGACGAGCTGTTGCCAGCGGATTCCAGCAAAGAAGATTGTAATCGCCCAAATACCAAGCAGGATCACCGCTCCGCCCAAGTCCGGTTGACGCAACACTAGCAAAATCGGTAAACCCGCACGCCAACCGCTTTGAAAAAGCTCGCGCCAACCAAAGCGCTCGTGCGCACGATCACTAAAATACCGTGCGAGTTCAAGTGCGAGCGAGAACTTCATGAGCTCAACCGGCTGAAAAGAAAAACCGCCTAAAATAAACCAACCCGTTGTACCATTTAGCTCATGTCCAAAAAACAACACTGCGATAAGCAAGGAGATAGCAACAAAATAAACAATACGTCCATACGCCCTAAATACCTGATAATTCACCGAAGCTGCGAGCGTAAAGACAGCCAAGCCAATAGACAGCGCGATTAATTGCTTGCGTACAAAAATAAACTGTTCGGCGCCACGCGACAACTCTACCGAAGTAATTGTCGCAATTCCAAACGCGAACAACACAAAAGCCGCAAGTATAAGCAGCCAGTCTAAACGCTGTAAGTTTCGGAAAAACGAAAAAGAGGCCATGCGAACCTATCTTCGCACATCTTGCCCTGATTCGTCACCTGGGTCCATGTAAACTGACTCGTCAAAGAAAAAGATCTGAGGCTCTACTGCAATCGTTCCGCTTGGTGGCACCTCCCCAAACCAGCGCACCTCAACCGTTCGCTTCTCGCCTGACTGCAACTCCGGCAAAGCCACTTTGGACAAAGATAAAATCGTACTTCCTCTCATTAATTTTACAAGAAACTCAGGATTCCAATATGCGTATGCTGTTTGATTTGTAAATGTTAATGTCGATCTTGCGAGTTGCTCAGAGCCAACAGTAAGATCTTTCGTATATGTTGCCTCATCGACCGTAATACCGTTACGCTCCGCCAAAAATTCAGCAGTATCTAAAACAGTGTGTCGATCAACGCGCGACCAAACAAGGTTCGTGGTCACAATCCTGAGTCCTGACGGGCGACGGTCAAGCGAGACATTGATATCAGTTAATAGTCGTTTGTCCCCAGGATTTACAAAACCAGACATGATCTCGGTTTCGCCACCATCAAATACAAACTGGTAATCAAAGGTGGCGTACCATTCAGTATTCGGGTTCTCCACCGTTGCATACAAATCGTACTTCCCCGCCACCACAGATGCCGATTTAGCATCCTGGAGCGCAAGACCGTCTGGAGCAACGCGCACCACCCCGGCATGAGAAGCTCGAACGTTATCAAGAATCGATGCATTAACACGAGCGTCGATGAATGAACCCGATACGATATACACAAGGACCCCGGTAACAAAAGTAAATAGCAAAACTACATCAAGTGCTCCCCAAAATACAAAAATGCCCGTCTCGAGTTTAGGCCTTGCGTTAATAACCGCAACCTTACGACGATACTCCGCATCGACGGCTCGGTATTCACCAGATAATTTCGTCGGCTCCTCCTTCGCCATATCGCTTTATATTTTATCACATTCAGCACTGTACTCACTTTACGGCACATGGTAAGCTCTTACCGATAATTGAAAGCATTTTGATATGGCCAAAAAGGCAGTCTCGGGAGAATATAGCGCAAAAAATATTACCGTCCTTGAAGGACTAGAACCAGTTCGCAAGCGCCCAGGCATGTACATCGGGTCTACTGGCCCAGAAGGTTTGCATCACCTTATCTGGGAAGTTGTCGATAACTCATTCGACGAAGCCATGGCGGGCCACGCCACCAAAATCACTGTCCACGTTCAAGATGATAACTGGATTGCGGTTGAGGATGACGGTCGTGGTATTCCGGTTGATATTCACCCGGAACAAAAAATTTCAGCTCTTGAATTGGTGCTCACCAAACTCCACGCTGGTGGCAAGTTCGGAGGCGAAGCTAGTGGCTATAAAGTATCCGGAGGTCTCCACGGTGTAGGCGTCTCCGTTGTTAATGCCCTCTCCGATCACCTTCAAGCCGAAGTGCACCGCGAAGGAAAAATTTGGGTCCAAGAATTTAAGAAGGGCATTCCACAGGGCAAAGTAAAGTCTACCGGTACCACTAAAAAACGTGGTACAACCATTCGCTTCCACGCTGATGCCACAATCTTTGAAACCATCGAGTACAATCTTGAAAATATTATCAACCACCTTCGCCAGCAAGCCTACCTCACAGCCGGCATCCACGTGGTCATTATAGATGAACGCAAGGGAGCAAATGTACCGCATGGCTTTTACTTTGAAGGCGGGGTCGCGTCATATGTCCGCCACCTCAACGAGCGTCGTGAAGCCAAACAGCCAAACGTCTTCTACATTCATAAGGCTGTTGATTCTTTAGATGTCGAGGTAGCCCTGCAGTACACCACCGAATATAACGAGAGCATGCACTGCTACGCGAACAATATCGTGAACCCAGAAGGTGGTACGCACTTAGCCGGTTTCCGCGCTGCACTCACCCGCGTCCTGAACAGCTATTCAAGAGATAAGGGATATCTTAAAGAAAAGGATATCAATTTGACCGGTGAAGATACGCGCGAAGGTCTGACCGCGGTTATTAGCATCAAACTTCCAGAGCCTCAGTTTGAAGGACAAACCAAAGGCAAGCTTGGCAACCCTGAAGCGAAGAGTGCCGTTGAAGCCGTGTTTGGCGAAGCCTTCCAGATCTTCCTTGAAGAACACCCGCGTGATGCAGAGGAAATTATCAGCAAGTGTCTTTTGTCAGCCAGAGCTCGTGCCGCCGCTCGTGCCGCACGTGAAACCGTGCTCCGCAAGGGCGCGCTTGAAGGCCTCACTCTTCCAGGTAAACTCGCAGACTGCTCAAGTAAGGATAATAAGAACACAGAACTCTACATTGTTGAGGGAGACTCTGCTGGTGGTTCGGCCAAGCAGGCACGCAACCGAGAGTACCAAGCCATTCTTCCGCTCCGCGGAAAGATTCTGAACGTTGAGCGCGCGCGCTTGGATAAGCTCCTTGGCAATAATGAAGTA
>JAUPWK010000079.1 GCA_030916555.1 Patescibacteria group bacterium
GGTCGGCTTAACGTGGCTCAGGCTTTAGCAATTGCGCCATCATTTGTGCAGGGTACGGCTGAGTCGACACCTACTGAAATAAAGCCGGTTTCAGATGAACCAGCAACAACCACCCCTACTGCAGATGAACATTTTGATGACAGTGCGCATTACTCTTTTGTGGCTCTTGGTTCACCGGCTGGAGTTTCGCCTGACGTAAGCGTGTTTAGGGCTGATGGTACGCCGTACGCCACGTTTACCGCCTACACAAAAAACTTTTCTGGGGGTGTGCGCGTTGTAGCTGAGGATCTTGATTACGACAGTATCCCGGAGATTATTACAGGCGCTGGTCCAACCGGCGGTCCACACATTCGTGTGTTTAAGCCGTACGGAGCAGTCATGTCTGAATTCTTTGCCTATGACATGGCTTCTGACAAGGGTGTGAATATTGCGGTTGGGGACGTTGATGCGGACGGGGAGTATGACATTGTGTCTGCGGTTGGTGCTGGCGTGAGCGATGACGTAGTGATTTGGTCGCAGACCGGAGAAGAGAAGAGCCGGTTTACCGTTACGGGTTTTGCCGCAAATGCTCCACTCTCAGTAGCCGTTGCAGACGTGGATGATGATTGGGAAAAAGAAATCGTGGTCTTCTCTGAAGACGGGGAAGCAAAGGTTGCTGTCTATAATGTGGACGGTACGCGACTCTTAGATTTTGTGGCCTTCCCAGGGGACACGCATGGCGTTCGGTTGGATGTTGGTGATTTGGATAATGATTATCGGGACGAAATTATTACGGTGGGTGGCGTGGGTGCCTCTGTTCAGGTGCGCATTTACAACAAAATTGGAGCCTACTGGGGTGGTTTTGATGCTCCACAGACCGGGACGCAGGACGGGTTAAATGTGAGTGTTGCAGATATTGAAATCAATGGTGAGCCAGACATTGTGCTTGGGCCTCGATCCGCTGCCGGGGACATTTACGTCCACTCATTGACCGGTGATTTATTGAAACATGTGGGAACAGGTTTGGTGAACACTACGGGCGCGTATCTCGCGGCCTGGTAATTAACGCATATGGATAAGAAAACGGTTTTAGTTACAGGGGGAGCTGGGTTTATTGGATCATTTTTGTGCGAAGCGCTGCTTAAGGAGGGTAATCGCGTGATCTGTATTGATAATTTTTCGACTGGTCACGTTCACAACATTGAACCCATGTTGCGGAATCCGGACTTCCAGTTTTTACGCTTAGATATTAATGAGCGTTTTGATTTGGAGGCCTTTGCTGAACTTGAACCGTTTAAGGTGAAGTTTTTAGGCATTCAAGAGATTTATCACTTAGCCATGCCAACGGCGGTAAAGGGTTACGAGCAGTTCAAGATGCAAATCTTGTTAGCGAATTCGGCTGGCGTGCGGCACGTACTTGATGCGGCGGTGAAATATAAATCACGTGTGCTTTTGGCTTCAGCGGGCACGGTGTACGGGAGTCGTGCAGCTGATCCTGATGGTGTTGATGAGACTGAGCTTGGAATTGTTGATCACCTCAATTCACGGGCAGCAGTAAATGAAGGTAAACGTTTTGCAGAAACCATGTTTGCCACGTACGGAGATGTGTATGGCATTGATGCGAAGATCGCCCGAATTTTCCGGACATACGGACCAAGAATGCCACTGTTCCAGGGGCATCAAATTCCGGATTTTGTTTTGAACGTACTGGACGGCAAGGCATTAACGATTATGGGCGATTCGGGTTCGACTACAGCTTTGGTGTACGTCACAGATATCGTTGATGGCTTGCTTCGTCTTATGCGAGCAGAGAAGGGTATTGGCCCAGTTAATCTGGGAAGTGATGTTAATTTGAAAATTGAAGATGTTGCCAAGAAGATTATGGCCATCGCGGAGCGCGAAGTGGGGATTACTTATGAACCCCAATTGGCGCACATGATTCCGCTTGCTTTACCGAACCTTCACAAGTCAAAAGATATCCTTGGTTGGTTGCCGCTTGTGCGTTTGGATGATGGTCTTAAAAAGACTATCGATTATGTGCGGGCAAATAAGTTGTTACTGACAAATGGGGGCTAGCTTGCCATTTTTTAGCGAACTCTCTACTATCTACCGATAACGTTCACCTATGCGTGTTGTTGCGGTAATTCCAGCCTATAATGAGGCTTCTCGGATTGGTTTGGCCATCCGGGATGCTTTGGCGTATGTGGATGCCGTGGTCGTGGTGGACGACTGTAGTCAAGATCAGACGTTTGCAGTTTCTCTAGCTGAGGGTGCAATTGTGCTGCGGCACGTGGTGAACCGTGGCCAGGGAGCGGCTTTACAAACAGCCACCGATTACGCGCTCCGATTTTTGGAGCCGGATGTGATTGTACATTTTGATGCGGATGGTCAGATGCAGGCGGGGGAGATTGCTCAACTTCTTGAGCCGATTGTTCAGGGTCGGGCAGATATTGTACTTGGATCACGTTTTTTGGGTATTGAAGCGGAGAACATGCCGGCATTGCGACGCTTGCTGTTGCGTGCGGGGGTAATCTTCACGGTAGTGCTGTCTGGAATTAAGGTAACAGATTCGCAGAACGGTTTTCGTGCGCTGTCACGCAAGGCAGCGGAAGATATTCGGATTACTTTGGATCGGATGGCGCATGCCTCAGAAATTCTTGACCTGATTAAAGTAAAATCACTTCGTTACGAAGAACGTCCGGTGACTATTCGATATTCGCTTGATACGCTTGGGAAAAGTCCTTCCAATTGGCGCGCGCTTGGAATTGCGAAAGACATGCTTAAAAAGAAAATTGTTCGTTAGTTATGTTGTTTCAAATTGCTCTAGTATCATTTGCGGCCTTTGCTATTTTCAAAACTTGGAAACAATTTTCGGCGCGTAAAATTTCTAAGTATTGGTTTATTGTTGCAGTTTTGTTTTGGGTGGTCGTAGCTGTGGTCGCGATTGTGCCAGAGGCCACGAATATTGTAGCTGACTATGTTGGTGTAGGTCGGGGTGCGGACTTGGTGGTCTACACGGGTCTTGTGAGTTTGTTTTACATTGCACACCGACTCATGTTGCGCCAGCACCAACTCTCAGATGAGATGACGGAGCTTGTTCGCCAGATTGCAATTGAGAAGGCGCATATGAGTTCATTGCCAGAACAGACGAATACAGCGGACTAGCGTATGCAGCCAAAGATCGGAATTATTTATTTATGCTACGGCATGAAGGAGTATTTGACTCCGGTTCTTGAGGCTATTGCAAAACTTGATTACCCCAAAGACAGACTTCTGCTTTTGCTCGTTCCGGCCGGTTCGCCTGACGGCGTTGCTGAGCAGATTAAAACTGACGTTCTGCCACGATCAGGTAAAGATTTGCCTGAAACCGTACTGCTTGATGATGGGCAAAATCGTGGTTTTGCCGGCAACAATAATCTAGCTTTTCGTTACGCGTTGGCCCACGAGTGTGACCACGTTTTTTTGCATAATGGCGACTTGCGTCTGGCGCCTGATTCCATGACTGAGGCGGTGCGTGTGGCAGAATCAGTCCCGGAGATCGCCTCTGTTCAGATGCTTGTGCGCTTCTGGCACACGCCAGAGAAGGTGAATGTAAGTGGTGGCATGATACACATTGCGGGTTACGGTTTTGCCCGAGATAACGGGGTGTTGCTTTCGGACATTCACGTAACTGATGGAGAGGATATTGCGTATGCAAGTGGTGCCGCTACGCTGTATAAGGCATCGGCGTTGCGCAAGGTCGGACTCCTTGAGGAGGGTTTTTTCATGTATCACGAAGATTTGGAGTTAGGTATGCGTTTGCGTTTTGCGGGCTATAGAAATGTGCTGGCCACGCACGCCTTCGCCTTTCACGACTATCACTTTAGTCGTAATCCAAAAAAGTTTGCCTGGATGGAGCTGTACAGAAACTTGGTTGTACTCAGTTATTATCGCTGGCGGACGCTTTTCGTATTTTTACCACTCCTGTCCGCAATTGAACTTGGAACTTGGTTTATGGCGCTTCGTGGAGGCTGGTTCAGGGCCAAATTGTGGGCTTTTGGTCAGTGGTTTTTGCCACGTACCTGGAAGTTGCTGTTTGCCATGCGCACGCGTGCACAACGGCTTCGCGCTATCCCCGACAAAGAATTTTTGTCGTTTGTAACGGGAAAGATTGAGGCTCAAGAAGTTGCTAACCCGCTTATGGAGAAGCAGATTAATCCCGCAGTCCAGGCGGCCTTTGTGGCGGGCAGAAAGATGATTTCTTGGTAGGTATGAAGCTCGCAATGATTACACCGGTGTACCCGCCATACCGAGGCGGAATGGGAGTTGTGGCTAAGCAAAATACAGCTGCGGCTAAGTCTTTTGGAATTGACGTCACGGTCTTTACTCCGGATTACGTGGGTCGACCACACCACCCTGAGGCTACTTATGTGAAGACCTGGGGAGCGTTTGGAAACGCGGCTTTTCTGCCTACACTGCTGAAACTTTTGCGTTCATATGACATAGCGCATTTGCACTATACGTTTTACGGTGCAGATGTGTTTGTGTGGTTATGGTCGATGCTTTGGCGTAAGCCGTATGTGCTTACGTATCATATGCAACCAAAGACGCATGATTGGCGCGAAATTATTTTTCGACTCCATCGGCTGCTGATTGAGCCATTCATTTTGCGCCGTGCCAAGGCAGTACTCGTCAGCTCACAAGATTACGCTGCTTCGATTCATCTGCAACATCGGAATTTGATTGAGTTACCGTTTGAGGTTGATACGGAGCGATTTTTACCTGGGAAAGATTTGGAGTTTCGGGCAAAACTTGGCGCGCCTGAACAGGCCTCTGTATTTTTGTTTGTAGGCGGTTTAGACGTCGCGCACTCATTCAAGGGTGTATCGGTTTTATTGCGATCAATTGTGCATTTACCAACGACGCGTAATTGGCGCGTTGTGATTGTTGGGGATGGCGATATGCGTCAGTCTTATGTGGATCTCGCGCAAGCACTTGGTGTAACTGACAGGGTGATTTTTGCGGGAGCTTTGTCTGATGCGGATTTAGTGCGGGCGTATAGAGCTGCTGATATTCATGTTTTACCGTCTCTTACCAAGAGCGAGGCTTTTGGGTTGGTGACACTTGAGGCAGCGGCCTCAGGGTTGCCGTCAATTGTTACCAATCTTCCAGGTGTGCGAACACTTGTTGAGCCAGGGGTGACCGGTTTTGTGGTCGAGCCAAATGATGAAGAGGCGCTTGAGACAGCTATGGCAGAGTTTTTGCACAACCCCTTGCTCGCAAAGACTATGGGATCGGCCGCTCGAGAGCGAGTTTTGGATGAATACGCCCAGCCGGTGCTTGCGAGCCGTTTACGTGAGGTGTACAACAGTGTTACAGTCTCAGGATAGGTATGAAAATCGGTATCATTACAAATCTTTATCCTCCGCACACCCGTGGCGGAGCAGAAAATGTCATTGTCCGGACCGTTGGCCAACTTTTAGCTTTAGGCCATGATGTTTTTGTAATAACCGGCCAACCGAAGCGTCTTGGCGGCGCGGTCACGCTTGATAAATAGAGCGCAGAAAGAGTGTATCGGTTTTATCCGCAAAATTTATA
>JAUPWK010000080.1 GCA_030916555.1 Patescibacteria group bacterium
ATTTCGTTCTCGGTCACGAAACCACGCGTCATCCCGCGTTCAATCATGCGATTCAACGCCTCTTCGCTTGGTGGATTGCTTTTCTTATCCGGAATGAGCTTGGCCGGTGCCTTCTTTGGTAAAACCTTCTTTACAACTCCTTTAGCGACTTTCTTTTTAGGCGGCACGGATGATTTTTTTAAAGGTTTCTTTAAGGCCTGTGCTTTCTTCTGTGCCATAGATGAGACTCCCTACTCCAGACAGATCCAGACAATGGACTAGCTGGCAGCAGGACGTGAGATGAGCTTGGAATACTCCGCCAATAACTCCGTCAAACGTGACGAATCGCCCGCCAGTTCGGCATGACGAATTGCGGATTCCAGATCCTTACGCCTCTTCATGAGTTGCGCCGAGGCAAACAGCGCTAAGTGGTTTTCAACCTCTTGCCGTACTCTTGTTGGCGTCAGACCGGCAAAGATCTCATCAATACGGAGCGCAACGGCATCAAGCGTATGAATAGCCTGGACCTGCTGCTGCCCCTCGAGATATGCCCGTAGTCGCGAAAAAAGGGTTTGGGGTGGTACGGTGGGTTGCGTTTGTTGGCTAGTATAAACGACTTCCAGACAACTGTAAAGCGATTTCCACGGCTCAGTAAGCCCGTCCTGTGGAACATTAGCCAAAATCGCTGGTGCGAAAGCTTCATACCGCAAAGCCGAACCAAACAACAAGGCCGCGGCCTGTGTCTCTGGCGTAGTCGCCGCAGACGGAGCGCTTCCCTTTGGAGTAGCGGTAGAACTCAAAATACTCTGTGGAGCAGCCTTTGGGGCGGGTGCTGCCACAGGAACTTTTGGTTTCGTGGTATCGATCTTTGCTTCCTTGGCACGCGTCTCTTCAACCATAGCCTGAAGCACATCAGTACCTACGTGTGTCGCATCTGCCATGCGTAATAAATATAAATGACGCTCATCAGGACGCTGCACCCTGGCGATGTGTGGCAAAAGCTCATCAATCAGGCGCCGACGCGCCTCAACGCTGGCCGCACCACCCTGCTCCTCAAAAAGTCGAAAGACTTTTTGGAAATAATATTCAATTACCTCCTGTGAGCTTGTCGCGATGCGCACCCATTCTGCGGGATCACGTTGAACAATTTCATCTGGGTCCTTCCCCACTCCCGCCGGCACCACCAAACAGCGCACATCAAACTGTAAGGCAGGATCAGCTGCTTTCAGATGAATCGCCAACTCCACGACACGCTTCGCTGCCGCAAAACCTGCCGCATCATCATCCAGACAAAAAACTAAACGTTTTGTATAACGTGCCAGCGTACGTAACTGCGTTTCTGTGAGTGCAGTTCCAGAACTCCCCACCACATTCTCAATACCCGCCTTATGTGAGGCGATAACATCCAGGTTGCCCTCTACAATAATCACCTCACCGGTTTTACGGATAGCTGTCTTAGCTAAATGCAAACCATAGAGCATGGCCCCCTTGTGATAGATTGCCGTCTCGGGCGAATTCACATACTTACCTTGATCCGACGGCGCTCCTGGCAAAACGCGTGCCGTAAAACCAACTACCGCTCCAGAAGCATCACAAAGCGGAACCATGAGTCGGCTCCTGAACCGATCCACCAAACCACTTCCTGATTTCCTCCGTAGTCCAAGACCGCTATCTAAAATTGCTTGTTCACTAAAACCTTTCTTTATCAGAAGCGTGCATACCACGTCCCAATCATCCGGAGAAGCTCCCAACTGGAACTTTTCTTGAAGCGCGGCCTCAATGTGACGCGTGGCCACATACTCACGCACTGCTCGACCATTCGGATATTCTCGCAAGCACAAAGCGTAATACTCAGCCGCTACTTTATGAATATCTTTTAGGACATCACGCTTGTCAGTTTCTGGCGTGCCCCGATACTCTGGAATTTCAACCCCCGCCTTGGCAGCCAAATGTCGAAGCGCCTCAGGAAAGGTCATACCTTCCATTTCCATGATGAAAGAAAAAATGTCCCCGCCTTTGTCACAGCCAAAACATTTCCAAATCTGCCGTTCCCGTGAAACATGAAAAGATGGCGTTCTTTCCGCATGAAACGGACAAACACCCTTCATTGACCCGCTCCCGGCCGGCTTTAAAGGGACGTATTCGCCAATAACTTCGGCGACATCGAGCTTAAGCTTGATTTCATCTTTGGCTTCCATGGCAGGAGGTTACCGTAAAGTACAATTTTAGAACAGTGAAAACACACACGTTCTAGACTCCCCTGCTAACGTCGGGGTTTTGCCTTAAGAGCCCCCTCCGCAACAAGGAGAGCCCGCTTCTTTTCCACCCCGCGATTATATTGACCTAAACTCCCGTCCGAGCAAATCACCCGATGACACGGAACGTCAGGCAAGAAATTTTGCCGCATAATACTACCTACAGCACGAAACGCACGGGGGCTTCCCGCGCGTTTGGCAACTTCTCGATAGCTGAGGGTTGAGCCCCTTGGGATAGCCCGCACCACCTGCAGCACTTTGTCTGAGAATGTACTCATGCAACCCCTAGCGTTTTTTGGCCTTAGCTTTTACCTTCAGCTTTTCCTTGGCCTTGAGCTTCAATTTGTTCTTTGCGATACGTGCCTCTTTCTTCATGCGTTGATATCTCCCCGTGAGTGATGCGGAAGCCAAAATATGCGGCTTCATGGCTGCTTCCAAAATATGACGCGGTGCGCCATCAGCTACATCGAGCATGGCATCAAGCGCGAAAATCATAAATCGATATTCATGCTCGCCATAACCCGGACAAGGACCGCCGTACCCAACTTCACTAAAATCAGTTTCGCCTTCCAGGGCGTGGTCAGGAACACTATCCTCAGCAATTGTACGCAGACTTGGATCAATATTCCAAACTGACCAGTGCAGCCAGTTTCCGCTTTGTGAATCCGGATCGTCGACAATCAATGCGATACTTTTTGTCTCCTTGGGAATGCCGTCAAAACGTAATTCAGGATTGATATCGTCGCCGTCGCACGTGTACAGAGAAGGAATCCGGTGACCGTTTGAAAACGCGGGGCTCATGATGCGCATAAGCACGATCGAGATAGGAGAATGCATTCATGATACTGGCGCGTGACATGAGCGACAAGCATGTTTACACACAGCGTCAGCGTTTTCCTCCACATGTTTCACTTGACCAAAGTCCTCGCTCACTGTCGCGTGCATCTTGCTCAGCATTTTTAAAAATATTTTGATACTTATACGATTTGTCGTACGTGTACTCATACGCGTAACCGTCGCGCAACATAACTTCTGCAAAATTTTTCCCACTTGGCAAAAGAATGTACGCCAAAATTCTTCCGTATTTATCAACCTCACCCTGACTTGCATCAAACTCAAGCTCAACTGACTGACCATCAAGCAGATTATGTGCATGTTGACTGGCTTCCTTTCCAAAACACTGAACTGGCTTGCGCGGATCCACCGTTTCCGGCGTATCCATACCGATCAAACGGAGACGCATTTCTTCCCCCTGCCAAAGCACATCAACCGTATCGCCATCAATTACCCGTTGAACGATCGCAACATCAGCCACATTTTCCTCAGGCTCTTCAAAAAGCATCGCTTCTGGTGTCGCCTCGATCTTTGGAAAATCAATAACAATCAAAGCCACTCCAACTCCAAATACAAAAAACAGACAGGCGAGCAAAAGTCGCAATGATATTTTTTGCATAATCATTACGTTCGAGTAATCACAACCATCGCTAAAAACAACGCCGTCCACCAGGTCAGAATTGAAACAAAAAAGCTGAGCGTAATCATGATCTTCCAAGACTTTGGAAGGAGCTGTGTCGACTTTCCCTGACGCTCGCGTTCAAGTAATCGAGGGCTGATCCAAAAACTTAAGTACGAACCGTTTGCGATCATCATGATGAGAAGTCCAAAATGGACAAGCTGCAATATAGGCTCAGACACAAGGCTGTAATACCAAGCCCCACCACCAACTGCAATCCCAAGCCCAAGCCAGATCAGCGGCTTGGTGACTTTATGCGTGCGAATTGTAGTCTCG
>JAUPWK010000081.1 GCA_030916555.1 Patescibacteria group bacterium
CCGATCTGTATAACGCCTCAACAGTGATTCTCCCATTTGCTGACTGATGAACACCGTAACAAACACTATTCGTAGTGCATGCGCCATTTGGATCTTGCGGGACAGCGGTTAAGTACTCCTCATCAAGCGTCAAAGCGCCAAGATCAACAAGCCCCGTGCAACTACTAGCGTCTGTCTGACAAATTTCAAGGGAGGTGTCGAGTGGAATATCTCCAGGTAGCTGCCCCTGGTTATCGAGTGAGTACTGGTAGATAGCGTTCAAAATTGTATTCACATCTGTCCTGCGTTGTGCATTTCGTGCTTGCGCTAACTGTTTTGCGGGGTTAATAGCAAAAATGACAATACTTGCCAAAATTGCGATAAGAGCAACCACGAGCAGCATTTCAAGCAACGTAAAGCCTTGAAATCCCTTTTCCATTTGCCGCGATACTCCTTTCCGCATAACCCGTAAAATAATACTGTCGATTAATTTAACGTTTCTTCCCAAGAAAGCAGCTCTAATCCCGTCTCGGATGATGTCACTGTAACGTGCGCAGAGCGTGAAATATCGCCCACGGTACTCGTAACCTGCACGTCACAGGTCGATCCTCCACTACCGCTCGCTACATATGTACAAGTCGCGTCTCCAAGTGCCACTTCACCACCTGTATCGATACATGCCCCCGCATCTTTCACCACTTGGAGCGCCTCTTCAACGCAAACGTCAGTGACAACCTGGGTACGCATCGCTTCATCCACAAACTCAGAAAGTCGCGATTCGTTCGCACCAAGTACGAGTGCTGCGGACATAATTGCAACTCCAATCACGGAAAGTACAAGCACGCTCATGAGTGCAATATAGCCTTCAGTGTTAGTATATATCTTTTTTTCAACAAGAGACATAAATTATATACAGCTCACCGAATACTGACAGTAGTTATAAACTCACGCGAGTATACATATTCATTTCTTCCGCTCGTTGATACTCCCCGGATAACCAAAGCTATTTGAACCGCAGGAATCGTGGCGCCACTCGAAACTTCTCGCACCGTAAACGAATCGATCTCAACTTGGGAGTTTGTTATCGGCGTCCAGTCACCCCCATTTGTAACAATTCCAAGCTGACCATTTACAACCGTAACGTTCCGAGCAGCGGATACAGGATATGTCTGAAGAATCTCAATTTCAGCGCCCTCTCCGCCGGTTCCCGGAGTCAAAATTCCATCTGCTGTGCGCATCCAGGCAGCTAGCTCTGACATGACAAGCTCACCCTGTTCGTCCACCTCACGCATCACTCGCATTTTCATCTTCGCACGTAATAAAGTGCTCAAGAGCACTGAAATCGTAAGCATAAGTACCGCAAGCACCGCCATGTACAACACGAGCTCAATCAAAGTAAATCCACGAATATTCTTCATAGAGGCGGAGATTCTGGAGGTGGAACTTCAATTGGTACGTTCCAGCGAGTAAGCAAGCTCGTCAAAGCGTATGACTGCTCGCTCCTCCCATTCTGACTCCAAGTAATCGACGTAGTTACGGACTTCCGGTCAGAACCAGTAGTCGTAATGGTGACGGTACGAGTAAAGATTCCCTGCGTATCCGGAGCACCTGTCAATGTCCAGACGTTTCCGGAAAGCGCCAAACCATAAACACCGTCAGTCAGCGCATCCGCGTCCGCATTCCGGAGTATCCTCACCGCTTCAAGTCCCTCTTGAGCTAAAAATGCTGCGCGTACCCGCTCCCCCGAACGAACAAAAGACTGTTGTGCGTACACAAGCGCACCAAGCAACGCCATGCCAATAATCGCGAACGTAATCGTTGCAAGCATCGCCTCAAGTAACATAAACCCCTGAGGTTCAGATTGCCATAATTTTTGACTTGGTACTTTATGCATATCTAATACTCAACCATACCAAGTGCATTCACAACCAAACTTCGTGTATGCTGGTCCATTGACGTAATCACAACCTCACCGACCGCCTCTGGCGCCACCTCACCTAATGGGAAAATAAATTCCTGATCTCCAGAAATTTCAACTGAACCCGGAAGCACTTGCATGTTATCAAAATCCGTATCACGTTCTGTATATGATGCTCCCTTAAACACCGTAACCGCATCAGTTTCAATATATACTCCCCAACCAGATCCAGATCTTCCGAGCAAAGCCTGCATTTCAGCTATCCGCAAAGCCTGAGCGATCATTTGAGCGGCGATATCTGCCTCATTTCGCGTTTGAAAAGTACGATAAATTGGCATGGAAATTCCAGCCATGAGGGCAATAACCGCCACCGAAAGCATGAGCTCAACCACCGTGAAGCCACGTGTATTCATACTATCCCCCACTTGCATCGAACCCCCCAATCAATCCATAAATCGGCAAGATTACCGACAACGCCACTCCCAAAACCGCCAACCACACCACGACCAACATGAGTGGCTCAAGAATAACCGTTAAGTTCTTCGTCGCCGCTTCTGTCTTTGCCTCATATGAGGCGCTAAGCTTAAGCAGTGACGTTGCGAGATTCCCGGATTGTTCACCAGCAACAATCATACGCTGCACGGAACCCGGTAAGTAATGTGTTGATTTTGGATACAGCGAAAAAGCCTTTTGAAATGACAGACCTTCATCAATTTGCGCTCCAAGGTGTCGATACAAACGCTTATAACTATACAATTCAGTCGACTGTTCCACGGAGATTAAGGCTTGATCGATATTGACCCCCGCATCAAGAAGTGTTCCGAGCAGATAACCAAAACGCGACAATTCAAGATCCCTGATAAGCCCCTTCACCCCAGGAATCACAAATAACAGCGCCTGTCCCGCAGCTTTCGTTTTTGGATGCTCGAATAAGAGAAAATATACAGTGATACAAAAAATGAATAACAGCGGCACGATAACAATCCCATGAGCAGCAAAAAAGGCCCCGAAACCCAAAGTGAATCGAGTAATGGCCGGCAGATCAATATTCAATTGATTAAATACCTTTGCAAGACGCGGCAGAACAAACCAAGAAATCCCAATCCCAATCACAAGCGCCATCCCGAACACAATAACTGGATACAGCATGGCTGATCGTAATTGCGAACGAAAAACACGCTCCTTTTCCTGTTGAAGACTGACCACCTTCAGATTATTCGCCAATCTTCCCGACTGCTCACCAATTCGAAGAAGCGAAATTGTGTGGTCCGGAAAAATCTCAAGTTTTTCAAGTGCACGCCAAAATGGCGAGCCTGCCTCAATTTCTTCAATCAAAAAATCAACCGCCTCCCGAGACCCCTTCGCCTTCGCCTCTCCCGCAATAGCATCTAATGCATGGCTGATTCCCATGCCAGAAGCCATCAGTAAACTCAAATTTTCCATGAGAAAATCACGGCGGCGCAAGAATTTCCTCCCCGCTGCTTTGAGCGACCTCATACTGAATTTATTTCGTCAGGAGGTTCGGCGACACGCAATAACTCATCAAGCGTCGTGAGTCCGCTCTTCACCTTCTCAATCCCATCTTCGAACATGGATTGCATACCCTGCTTTCGTGCTAACGACCAAACCTGCTGGGAAGACGGATTAGCTAAAATCAAAGCCTGCATTTCTGGAGTCACCTGAATAAGCTCAGTGATCGCGATCCGGTCTCTGAAACCAGTGTTATTACAGGCTACGCACTTATTACCCTCATACAAGTTTACGTCCGTGGTTCCAAAATACTTCTCAGCTCCTCGCATATGCATGTCCCGAGGTGAAATCACCACGCTGTGCTTGCAATTATCACAAATCTTGCGGACCAATCGCTGCGCCAAAATGAGATTCAATGTCGAAGCCAGCAAAAATGGCTCAATACCCATATCGAGCAAACGTGGAATCACCGTAGCGGCATCATTCGCGTGAAATGTTGAAAGCAATAGATGGCCAGTAAGTGCGGCGTTTACTGCAATTTCCGCGGTCTCATTATCCCGAATCTCACCCACCAAAATAATATCTGGGTCTTGGCGAACGATGGAACGTAGTCCCTTTGCAAAAGTGAGATCAGTCTGCGTATTCACTTGAATCTGGTTCACTCCAAGCAACTTATATTCAACCGGATCCTCGATGGTGGTGATATTCACATCCGTGCCATTCATGCTCTTTAACAACGCATAAAGCGTGGTTGTCTTTCCGGATCCTGTTGGACCAGTTACAAGAATCATGCCAAATGGTCGATCAGCATTTTCTTCAAGCTTCTTCAAATTTTGATTCGACAGGCCCAATCCTGTTAATGCCAAACTCCTGACATATGATCCAAGTACACGCAAAACAATCTTCTCGCCTTCAATCGTAGGCACAATTGAAGTACGCAAATCAATCGTGTCATCACCCCTATCAAACCGCAAAGAACCGTCCTGAGCAGAAAAATGCTCGTCCATGCGCAAACGACTCTGGACCTTAATTCTATTTAAAACATTCTCGTAACGTTCTTTTGGAAGGCGACATACCTCCTGCAAAACACCATCAATTCGGAAACGAATCACCACGTCCGTGGGCTGTGGCTCAAAATGAATGTCTGTAACGTGAAACAGCATTGCGTCAGCGAACACCTGCTCTAAAACCAGGGGCGCCACTCGGACTTCAGCAGCAAAAATTTCATCTATACGCTTCTGCAGCGTCTTCTGATAATGCAAAAAACACGCACTGATATCCTCTGAAGCGGCGTAGGCGATAACGATTGTCTTGCTTGGAAAAACACGTTTAAGTTCAGTTTTCAATCCTCGTATACTCGGGTCGTCCGTAGCTATGGTCAAAGATTTACCAGCGTCAAGAAATACAACAACGCGGAATTTCTTTGCCACGTCTTCTGGAATTTGCAAAACCTGATCTCGCGTTGGCTGATGAGCCCGAATATCGGCGTAAGGAATCTTGAAATACTCAGCAATAGCCTGACCTAATAAACTCTTGGTAATCCTTCCTTCCGCAAACAAACTTTCCGCTAAGGATACACGGTGAGCCTCAGAAAATGCCAAAGCCGCAGTCATGCCCTCCGGGGTCACATAACTACCTTCAAGCAACAACGTTTTCAATGCTTCATCATTAAATGCAGGCATAACTCCTAATGCAGAAAATTCTGCACCGCCTCCACGATAGCCGCAATAGTTGTATTTGATTTAACAAAAAAATCTTTAGCCCCCAAATCTCGAGCGCGTCGCTCATCTTCAGCCTGACTCAAGTTCGACAGCACCAGCACGGGCACGGGATTGCCCTGCTCTTTAAGAGCCTGAAGGACTGCGAATCCGTCCACTTTTGGCATCATGAGGTCAGTAAGTACAACGTCAAATTTTTGCGTCTTCAAAAGCGCTAAGGCCGCCTCTCCATCAAACGCAACTTCAGCCACATAACCAATCTTGCGGAATTTCAACTGCAAAGCCATTGCCATCGGCTTTTCATCTTCAATAATCAAAATATGCCGCTGCGTGGTAGGCGAAGCCTCCATAGTTGGTGGGATTACAAAAGAAGTATAGCAAAGTTTTACGTGCCTAAGGCCGTGCCTGCGCTAAACGTTCAAGAGCCAAAAGAAATGCAGCCCTGCGCATATCAACCCCGTGCTCCTGTGCCAATTCCCAAACCGCCTGAGCAGAAGCGTGCATATGCTCTTTCAACATCTCATCCACCTTCTCAGCTGACCAGCGCTCATTTTGCATGTTTTGCTCCCATTCGAAATAACTCACTGTTACACCTCCAGCATTTGCAAGAATGTCTGGAATCACTTGAATGCCTTTGCCAAACAAGATGTCATCGGCCTCCACCGTCGTTGGACCATTAGCGAGTTCTAAAACAACTTTTGCTCGGATACGGGCAGCGTTTTCTTTAGTTATCTGAC
>JAUPWK010000082.1 GCA_030916555.1 Patescibacteria group bacterium
ACGTGGAAGATCACGTAGAATTGTTTGAAGAGTTTTTAAATAGACTTGAGCGCAAAGGTCTACATTTTGTGGAGATGAAGGAAGGTTTTCTTGGTGGATCAAAGTCTCGTGATGACGTGTATGGAAAGTTGCGTATTGCTGTAGACAAGAAGACAGACACTTCAGTAAGTACGGAATTAACCCAGGACAGCATTCAAATGTATTTGCGCGAGATTGGAAAAATTCCACTCTTGAACGCAGAAGAGGAAGTGGCCTTGGCTCGACGCAAAGAGCGGAATGATAAAGAGGCTGAGCGTCGTTTGATTGAAGCGAACTTGCGTTTAGTGGTGTCTATCGCTAAGAAGTTCGTGGGTAAACAGTTGTCGTTGCTTGACCTCATCCAGGAAGGTAACGTTGGATTGTTCCGAGCCGTGAAAAAGTTTGAGTATCGTAAGGGCTTCAAATTCTCAACCTACGCCACCTGGTGGATTCGTCAGGCGATCACCCGTGCCTTGGCTGACCAGTCTCGCACTATCCGCATCCCGGTTCACATGGTGGAGACTATTAACAGGTTTAAACAGGTAGAACGTAGACTTATTCAGGACCTGGGTCGTGAGCCATTACTTGAGGAATTAGCTGCTGAAATGGACATGCCACTTGAGAAAGTCCAGCATATTCAGAAGATCTCTCAGGAGACGGTGTCACTTGACACTTCGGTCGGAGATGATGATGATGACTCCAAGCTCGAGGATTTCATTGAGGATGTGAAGAACCTGTCGCCGGATAAAGCGGCAGCGCGACAGCTCCTCAAGGATTACGTGCATGAGGCCATGAAAGACCTTACGCCGCGCGAGCAAAAGATTCTTGAGATGCGTTTTGGCTTGGAGGATGGAGTGTCGCATACGCTCGAAGAGGTGGGTCGAGAATTCGACGTAACCCGTGAGCGTATTCGCCAAATTGAGGCTAAGGCACTTGAGAAGATTCAGCAGAAAGATATTATTCAAAAACTCAGAGATTATTAAATTGAGTTTTAACCCTGTTACGTTCTCTATGGACAACGCTAAGCCAGTGACTGCAGAGGAGATTGCAAAGATGAAGAAAAACGGCAAGACCATGTTGGCGGCGTCTGCTGGTATTTTTGTTCTCGTAGTTATTCTTACTATCGCCGGAGGCGCACCTACCTGGATGATCATTTTGGTGGGTATGTCTTTAGCACTTGGTGCTATGGAGCTACGTAAGGCGAAGAAGGCAGAGGAGGCTATGAAGAAGGGCGGCGCCGCTGTTCCTCCTTCAGAGCCAGCCGCCTAACTTGTATGGATGTCCTTGCCATGAAGCGGAGGGCCTTGGCAGCGATTACGCTTACACTCGTTTTGCTTGCAGTTGTGATTTTCTTAAGCGCTGCGGGCAAGACACCCATTCTCCTGATACTGCTCACTCTGGCTGCGGCGATCTACGCCGGACAAACCTTGTGGGTCTTGCGAAAGGTGAATAAATAAAAAAAAAGATTGGCCGCCCGGAAGTTTCCGGGCGGCCAGTTTTTTGTTTAGAGCCTGGCGACGAACTCCTGTTCGTCAATTCCAAGCGTCAACAACGTCTCACGCAAGACCCGTTTGTTGTGACGGGGGTTCTCGCGTCCGTGCGGGTTCAGGAACACGGCGCTCCTGTCACCGAGCACGATTTTGGGGTGCTTTCCTCCAGGGATGAGCTCGGCCCCGAACTGTCGAAACGTAGCGACCAAGTTGCGCCAGGTGTACTTGGATTTGCCAATGAGGAGCGGAGCTTTGGTTTGGCTGCACGGAATTGGGAATTCCAGTACATCTGGGATGCCCTGCGTGTCCGTGCGCGTCACTTCCGCGCTCACGATCTGCTCAGCTTCCGGTGCACATTCTTCCGTGTCGTTGCTCATGTTCTGCATGAGCACGCGCTCGCTGACGATGCCTTCCGTGAGCGCGCTATACACGAGGAAGATGATGATGTCGCGCAGCTGTTCGTAGACCACAGTTTTCATGAAGGCCTCGAAAGCAAAACTGACGCTGACACCGATGCACCCGAAATTCGTTATCTCTCCATTCAGCCGAGAGATAGCACCAAGCGCGATAGCTCTGGTGTGTCCTGGCCGCCGGATGCAGACACCACACAACGACCAGGGTTCTCGCGCTGGGAAGACCTCAAGGATCATCCCTGCGGGCAGGATACCGGGAAGCAGTGAATTTACCTTGAACGCCAGACTACCGTGGCCAAGGTAATCGATGTCGATGTACCGAAGCAGTTGGAATATCTCGGCTGCATAGCTCGGATTCAGCAGCTCTTGGGTGGGTGCGATCGCGGTCTTTGCGCAGAAGAGCCAGCCGATACGTGCCGCCGTAGCGTAGGCGGCATCTGAGAGTTCGGTGTTTTGCATGAGGCGCATGACCACGTTCTGAACATGATCAATTCCATGATCATGGACTTTTTCAACCCACTCCATTGATCGATACCCCTGCGCGATATCGACAATAGTGCTTGCGGTGAGCGGATAGCCGGCTTTGCGAAGCTGATTGCTAATCCGATCGAACTTCATGAACAGCCGTTCGAGTCGGCGTTCCATGAAGCTGGCTTTTTCGGATTTCATGGACCTTGCGAATTCGAGGATCTTGATCGACCCCTCGTACGTAAGGCTCATGAACTGTTCCGATAGCTTGTCGTCGAGCTCGAGGATCTCGAGGTAGGTCATGAGCTCTTCGGGCGGGGCTTCGTAGGCCGCTTGGTCGTAGGGTGCAAGGAGCGTGGCGAGCTCCCGAAGCGGATTCAGGAGGTCGCCGGGGAATTCGCCGTTGAAGGTAATGAACGTGTGGCTCTTGGTCACGGTAACTCCAGAGTGTAGATCCCGAGGATTCGGGACCGAGTAGAGTACAGGAAAATGACGTAAACGTAAAGGGACAGAGCCGAGGCTCTGTCCCTTTGTTCAATTAGAGGTCGTTGGCGTTTGAGCGATCTGCGCGCTTGCGTTCGTTTTCAGTTAAGTACTTCTTGCGGATGCGAACGTTTTGCGGGGTGACTTCTACGTATTCGTCAGAATCGATGTATTCAAGGGCACGTTCCAGGTTCATGTCGATAGCTGGAGTGATAACCACAATGTGATCAGCGCTTGAGGCACGCATGTTGGTGAGCTTTTTCTCACGCACAGCGTTTACCGTCATGGTCTCCTTCATGGAAGCACCAATGACCATACCTTCGTAAATTTCCGTACCCGGAGACACGAACAGCGGACCGCGTTCCTGAACCATGGCCAAAGCGTATGGCGTGGTCTTGCCCTGATCACCAGAGATGATAGAGCCTGTGCTGCGGCGGTTGATTTCACCTTTATGTGGAGCGTAGTGAGAGAAGATGTGGGAGAACGTGCCTTCACCTTTAGTGTCGGTCATGAATTCTGTACGGAAGCCCAAAATACCGCGAGTTGGCATGGTGTACTCAAGACGCGTTGAGCCATTTTCCGTGGTCATGTTTGTCATGTCACCCTTGCGGCGACCAAGCTTTTCAATCACGGTACCAGCGTATTCATCTGGAACGTCAATTACTACAGACTCCATTGGTTCCATGGTCTGACCATTCTCTTCCTTCATGATTACCTGCGGCTGACTTACCTGAAGCTCAAAGCCTTCACGGCGCATCTGTTCAATCAAAACTGCAAGGTGCATTTCACCGCGTCCAGAAACTTTGAATTCACCGTCATTGGTTGGGAAATCGACGTGGAGTCCAACGTTGACCTCAAGCTCACGCTCCAAGCGCTCACGAATCTGACGTGAGGTCACAAGTGAACCCTCGCGACCCGCAAATGGGGAAGAGTTCGGCATGAAGTTCATGGTCAGTGTTGGCTCATCAATAGCAAGTGTTGGGAGAGCTTCAGCAGTAGGGGCCTCAGCAATGGTTTCACCTACGTAAATTTCTGGGAAACCGGCTACCTGCACAATGTCACCAGCAACGGCCTCGTTGACTTCAACTTTGGCTAATCCTTGGTGGGTATAGAGTTTGGTGATTTTTCCGGTGTAACGAGTACCATCGATTTTTACGACAGTCGCAGTCATGCCGGTCTTTACTACGCCTTCTACCACACGACCAACACCAATACGACCAACGTAGTTGTCGTACTTCAGGTTTGCGACCTGCATGCGCATTGGCTTAGAGGTATCTGAAGCGGCAGGTGGAACGGCTTTCAAAATCAAATCAAAGAGTGGGCGCAGATCCTTGCTCTCATCCGTCAGGTTGGCCTTAGCAACACCGTCACGACCAATGGCGTAAATATATTTGAAATCCAACTGATCATCCTTAGCGCCAAGCTCCACGAACAGGTCAAAGATCATGTTCAAGACGGCGTCTGGGCGAGCGGTTGGTTTGTCAATCTTGTTAATGACCACAATTGGCTTCAAGCCAAGTGCCAAAGACTTGCGGAGTACGAATTTGGTTTGTGGCATTGGACCTTCATAAGCGTCCACGAGCAACAACACAGAGTCCACCATACGCAAGACGCGCTCCACTTCAGAACCGAAGTCAGCGTGACCTGGGGTGTCCACGATGTTGATTTTTACACCATCCACGGTAATGGCCGTGTTCTTGGCGTAAATAGTAATACCGCGTTCACGTTCAAGCTCATTGCTGTCCATGACGCAGTTTTCAATTACCTCACGGTCATTGAAGGTGCCGGACTGTTTGAGCATGGCATCCACCAAGGTGGTTTTGCCGTGGTCAACGTGGGCGATGATTGCAATGTTTCTAAATTCCATAGGATTATCAAAATCGCGCGA
>JAUPWK010000013.1 GCA_030916555.1 Patescibacteria group bacterium
AATCTGGGGAGTTGAAAGAATTTCCTCTATCTGATAAATTACTTACGATTCGCTCTCGCGAGCCATGCAGGTGTCGTATAGCGGTTATTATCTGAGTTTTCCAAACTCATGATGAGGGTTCGACTCCCTCCACCTGCTCCAGAAAAACCACTGACTTCGGTCAGTGGTTTTTCTATTCTTGAGGTGGAAATGTGAGATCACGTGGGGATATCAGAACCTCTCCAGTCGCCAAGGCGCGACGATATTTTGGCAACCAACATGAACGTGAGGATACCCAAGGATTTGTACCTCGCGTTTCGTACAGGTAGAGTCCCATATCAAGATTAGCGTAAGGATCAAACTTACGTCGACCCTCAGCATACTGCGGTGTTGTCCGCTCTGTTCCATCAATAATCTGGAAATATCCAAAAGCCGTTGAGCGCGAGTTCTTCACCATTCGCCAGCCACTCTCGCACGAAATAATCGCATTCAAAAGCGTAAGATCACAATCAGGCTCATGACACATCGCGGCTAAGTGTTGATTCGGTGTTGGTGGAGGTACAAAAGGCGGCGGCGCAAAGGGATCAGTCGCAAGCATAAATGCACTTGCCGCATTCAGAGTCAGCAAAGAACTGGAAGCACCCGCAACTATCAACTTCCTCCAGTGACTCGTTGTATGTTTTCGCTTCGCCATGCCCCGTCATTATAGTCGATATTTTCCCTCCCCCGCCCACGCTACCGCGAGCGCGTCAGCAGCATCATCCGGCTGCGGAACGGCATCGAGCTTTAGAAGCATGGTGATCATTTTTTGCATCTGCCGCTTATCTGCGTGGCCATCCCCGCTTACTGCCATTTTGATTTCCGTTGGCTTAATCTCAATAATCGGCAGACCACGCTTTGAAGCGAGATATAAGATTACTCCGCGAACTTCAGCCACTTTTAAAGCAGTGGTGATATTTTTTACAAAGAATAATTCTTCAATTGCGATCAGATCCGGATTGTGTCGATCAATCAGGGCTTCGATATCTCTAGCTATCTCAAGTAACCGATCAGCGGTCGGTGTCCCTGCCTGTGTTGTGATAACACCACATGTAACATAGGACAACTGTCGACGAGTATTGCTTGAAAGTACACCAAACCCCAACCGGCCGTAGCCAGGATCAAGTCCGAGAATACATTGTGGTAGCCTGTTTTTCATGAGCAGATATTATCACGGCATTCACAGCCACAACGACAGCGCGATTCCACCGAACGCAAACGAAACATCTTTTACAAATCCGTCTCAACTTGTCCGGTCAAATATTCGGGTTCGACTACGTAAACATCGAGAAATGCTTTATAGCTCGCTAATATCTCCCGCACTCGATAGACTCCATCTTTCATGTAGCCGTGAAGGCTTGCCGATATTCCGATGCTTTCAATTCCAAGACGTCGACAGGTCCAAATTGCTCGAGGTAAGTGAAAACTTTGTGTTACCAAAATGGCCGAATCGACACCCCACAACGTTTTTGCCCGAATACACGTATCGTAAGTTCTTCGGCCGGCAAAATCAATGAAAATAAGGTCTTCTGGGACTTCGTACTCAGTCACGAGCACATCATGCATAACTTGCGGCTCATTGTAATTCTCAAATCGATTATCGCCGGATACGAGAATGTGCGTAGCCTTACCCTGGCTGAACAGCTCTGCTCCCGTTTCAAGCCGATCGCGCAATACATCTGAAGGCGTGCCATCAGAACGAAGTCCCGCACCAAAGATCAAAACCGTGCCTGGTTCGATTTCCTCGATAGTCTGGACATGTGATTGGCCACTGACAAATATTGCCCCAGGGATTCCTAGAGCAAAAATGAGGATTGCTAATGCCCCACTCCAGAATAGCCATTTGAATATTTTCCTTGAAGTCATTATGAAATGCTATCACAAAACAAAATCGACCCCCGGTGGGGGTCGATTTTGTGTTTATACATTACTCAGCCTTGTCCACTTTGGTTGCGCCGCTTTCATCGGCAACAGTACCTGTCTGCGGACCTTCTACCTTGATCTCAGCCTCAATGACTGGTGCCAAAGCAGCAGCAACTGGTTCGTAAGACTTCTTTGGGTAGTCGATAACCACCTCGTTACCGGCAAAACCGGTACCCGCTGGAATCAGACGACCGATAATCACGTTTTCCTTCAAACCAGCCAACTCATCAATCTTACCTGTAACTGCGGCGTTAATCAGAACGCGAGCAGTCTCCTGGAAGGAAGCAGATGACAACCAGCTCTCCGTAGACAACGAGACCTTTGTCACACCGAGCAAGAGAGGCTCGAAACCTGAAAGCTTACCTCCGATTGCACCGATACGATCTTGTTCATCAAGCAACGTAGCCTTTTCGATGACTTCACCTGGCAACAAATCCGTATCACCTGGATCATCCACGCGCACGCGGCTGAACATCTGACGAATAATCACCTCAATGTGCTTATTGTTCAGCTTCTGACCCTGTGATGAGTAGATGAACTGCATTTCCTTAGAGAGGTACTTCTGCACAGCATCCTGACCCTTGGCCTTAAAGAGCGCCTGGAGGTCCAAGTGACCATCCGTTAACGCATCACCGGCCAAACAATCATCGCCGTCCTTTACGTACAGGGTGTAGCCGTGTGGAATGATATATTCACGTACCTTCTCAGCATCATGAACCACAGTCACACTTGTCTTACCAAGCTTCGCGACACCAGAAACGTCAGCAGTGATCTTTTCACCCTTC
>JAUPWK010000014.1 GCA_030916555.1 Patescibacteria group bacterium
AAACCAAGTGTTGAAATGAAAAACGTTGATCCAAAAGCGCTCGCAGAAGCCAAGGCAGCACTCGCGGCACTGCGAAAAAAAGAGCAGGACTTCATTGAACTCGACGATGCCGATCTCGAGCTGATCCCCGAAGAAACCCCCAAAAAGGAAAAACTCACCTTTGCCGTAGCTGAGGCGGGATCTCAGGGTGAAATTAAGGCTACTACGGAATACAAAGGTTTTGATCCAGCAGCCATGAAAGAAAGGCGTCTACAGGAAGGGGTGAGGATTGTCAGTGAGATGCTTAAAATTCGAGACGCAGAAAGTCTGAGGGAATCCCTGGAAGGAAAGTTGCAATCCGCCCAAGACCAACTTGAAGACCTTGATGAAGATCAGGACACCATGCGAGCCTCCGCTCAACTCGAGGCCGATATTGTGAGCGCACAACTCAAAGAACTTGATCGGCTCACCGCGGAAGATGAAGGCAGACAAGCCGCCTAAACCCCCATAAACGTGTACGAGCGGGCCCGACTGGGCCCGCTCGTGCGTTGTGACCGGCATCCCGGGGCCCGCGTTTCGGACCCCACGATACTGATCTATCTACAGTCTCCACCTAGCGACGGCCCGCCCCGTCCGGGGCAGCGCGCGTATCGCGGGTGGAGACGTTGTTGGCGCTGTACTTGGCTCCGGTGATGGCCGCGTCCGGCACCCAACGGGCGACGAACATGAGCATGAGGGCCTCGAAGGCCACCGCCCACTCCAGATCATCACGCCTGACGCCCCAGGAGTTCTCGAGCGTACCCGCCAAGCCGGCGGAGCAGGTGCTGAAACCCACCGATACGCTCTTGTCCGTACGGAGCGCGATGATGCGCAACCGGTGGAGCTCGTCCTCGTCGCCCTCTTCGATGATCCGGAGGGCGTAATCCCGCGCCTCCGGAGTGGCGTCGGCACCCGCCATGAGCGGCACTCCGCGGTAGCACTTACCGTACAGCCAGGTCACGAACGGTTCGTATTCCCCATCTCCCCACTCGAGCTCCAGACACATGGACTGGAGGTAGGCGGTGAGAATCGCCGCAATGTTCGGGTACTGCTCGGGCTTGAGTCCCCGAGCACTGCACTCCGGGACGAAACGAGCCCGCACCTCGCGGGCGATCATGCCAAAAAGTTCGCCATGAAACCGCGGGGTCAGATCAACGATATTGCTGTGAGCCAAGGAACACCTCCTGAGCTAAGACTAGCGTAAAAAATGACTTTTGTCAATGTCTGCAATGAACCATGAGGTATACTTCACACAAATAAACTACCCATATGGTAGAACGAGGACCAGCGTATAAACCAAGGCTAGACAGAGAAAGTGGCCAACTTCAGAGAAATAACCCTGAAATTGTTAAGGTTGAGCGAACACCAGAGAATTTCGAGCAAAATCCCTTTGAAATAAACCTCAAGGGTGAGGCACTCGAAAAAGCTTTGGAAGGCAGAACGTACAGTGTAGGTCAACAAGTTGAATTATTAAATGCCGCCGGCATACCAGAACCGCACACCCTAATCGGCATTGAAGAAACGAATAAAAGCATTTTTTTAATAAAAACTGGAGATACCTCACCCGCTGCATCACTTGAAATCCTCACTCCCACCGAACTCGCAATTGAAGAAGCTGTTCAGCCTCTTGCGGAGGCTGCGGCTAAACACTGGGACAAGGCCGTGGAGCGACTGGCATACGCACCACATTCCGACCTCAGCACAGAAGAAGCGCATGTGTACTTTGCGGAAAACAAAGGCAAAATATTAAGAGCCGCGGCCCTGTCTGCTTTTGAAAAATCAATCGAGCAAACCAGGGACATGAACGATGCCCTACTTGAGGCTGAACTTAAAAATGCTATTTCGTTTTATATTCGACAAAAAATGCTCGAATACCTTGATGTAAACCCCCGCCACCGCGAAGCCGAAAATCTTCGTGCCCGATCTGAATACTTTTATGCTATAGGCAATGAGCGCTCAAAAGATTATGAACCAACCGTCTCAACGCCCATCACCGAACTCATTCGCTCCAAAATTGACCTGCTCAAATTTAGTTCAGAGCCTGAAATTACGGTTATCAATCCAAGGCTCTGGGCACCAATCCACGATGGCGAAGTTTTCGACCCAGATCTAGAGCTAGGTGAGTTAACCACAATCGATTCGAATTCATACAAACAGCAGCAAGCCCTGATTAAAGCTGAACGCCTCAAAAGCGGTGCAAAGTCTAGAGGTGCCAACACGTCTTTATCGGTACCACGAAGAGAAACACTTCCAACATACGCAGCCACAAAAGAACGTTCCAAAGAAGCTTGGGCGCATCTTCGTAATGCTGCGCAATCGGCTGAAAAATACCTTACCCTTGAAGACCCTTCATCCCTCAAGATTCTCGAAGTGTATAAAACTCTCGAAACAGCATACGCAGACGCCTGTCGCCTTGACCGAGACCTTCACACCGCCAGGTTGCGAGAACACGTAAACGAAGAATCAGAAGTAAGCGATGCCGAGTTTAGCTATTGGGAAAAATATCTGACAGGACTTGAAAACAAGCCAATTATCGCCACCGAGAAACGCGCAAGAACAATACGCTCGGAACACAAACGGCAAGTCCCGCAAACGTCACAAAAAATCCCGGATTTTACAGCTCATCAGCCAGTCACACAGCCAACCATAAAGCAAAGCTGGGCCGGCAAACAAATCGACCGACTACTCAACTGGTTTTCACTCTAGTCTATCCCCATCGGGGGCCCAAAGTAGCTGAAAAATTGCTATACTTTGTTTGATTTTTAATCTCCATACACTATGAGCCACGCTTATCATCAAAATCCAGAATCTGGTGGGTCGGGAGAGCGCAGCCGGGCTATGCGATTCGAGGTCCCCGCCTCTAGCAAACGACCAAAAAATACCGCAGAGAATGCTAATCAGGAGTCAGTCCCACAACATTATCCGCTTGAGCGAAATTTACGCGAAAAAGACGTGCAAGCTTTTGATACCGCCCCAGCGGAAGAGCTTATCGCCGAAGAAAAACGAGCATTCGGCATAGAGAAACATGCCGCTGCACCCGAATTATCACGAGCGGAAGCCCCTGAACGAGAGCAAGAGGTTCAGGCGAATTTGCATGAAGTAATCGCGGAAACCTGGAATGAGTCAAAACGTGCAGGAGAAAGCTGGTACAAACGCATGGCCGGTGGAGCTAAAGATATTGCTAAATCCGCCGGAGGTCTGTGGCGAGAAATTACTCGACAGAATATTGACCCTGAATTTGAAGCCGGCAATTTCCTCCTCGAAGGAGTGAGAGATGTAAAGCGTGGATTCGCGAGCATGGCAGGGAAAAAAGGCGAAACATTCGAACTTGAACCGGGAGTTTGGGTAAACTCCGATCAGCCAAGCTTGCTCAGGATTCTCGGAGAAGAATTGTCCGTCTACGATCTTGGCACAACAATGTTAAAGGGCGTAAAAGAAATTGGACTTGGCGCCAAAGACGCGATTACCGAAGCTCTTACCCGCAATCGAACTAAAGAAGTTAAAAACATCGCAGAAGACTTTACAACCACAGCGAGTGTCACCGATGCCTATGAAGGCGCCCAGGATGTGCTCGGTGACTTAATCGAAACCAACCTTGAAGCATTTGGATTTGGTCATACCGCCACTACAGACGGCGTAGAAGGGTGGGGCAAGCCAGAGAATAAGGGCTTTCTCGGAGAAGTGCTTGATCGCAAGCAAGAGATTGGGAACGCAGCAAAATTCGTACTTGGTACCGGGTTCCAATCCGAGGTATATTCGGGTATCAGAGATAAAGAGAACGGAAAAGAGAAGAAGTCAATCGAGTCAGCTTTACGCGAGGCTACACGCACCGTAGCCGAAGAAGGTGAGATCATCCTATCCCCAGCGCTTCATGACCCAAAAAATGCCCCTGATCGCTCCTGGCCAACCGACTCCGCCACATCAAGCCCTGCGAATGAATGGAGTAGCCCGAGAGCTAAAATGGGTAAATTCACTTTAAATTCTGCAGAGAAACCAAATCCAGATGGTCCAGATGGAGGAAATCGCGAACCACTCCCAGAAGATGCGTCACAAGAGACGCGCTATACAACGAATGCTGTTAAAGAAGCATACGAAGGCCTAAGCGAAGTGGCGCGCTTTCAGTATGAGGGTGTGGTGGATCTTGGACGCGAATATGTAAAAATGTTCGCTTACGTTGGAGATCAATTCCGAGCCCTCGCGCAAGAATATGCAAATTTTGATGCACAGCTCAAAGGAAAATCACCAGAGCAAATGCGCTCACGATTGGCTCGTGAAGCTGCCCTCGCTGGCAGCCAGCGGCTTGAACAGGCAGCAGTAGAGGCAAATGACATCGCACAAGATGCAGTTGCAGCTAAACGTAGTCTATCTAAAGAAGTTGCCAAGGCACGAGATAATTTTGCACAGAGAGTCACTGAGACCGAAGAGCAAATTTATCGCAGAGCCAGACTCATTGCAAAAGATGAAGCTAAATCATTTGGCGTAGCTGCTTTGCGAGCCGAAAAGTCCCAGCTTGAACATGAGCTTGATCAATATCAGGCCGCACTTGAAGCGCTCGACCGTCAGGGCAAAAACACCACCGAAGCCAAGCGCAAAGCTGATGCTGAAACCATCGAAACCTATCAATCATTGGTTGAGGAAGCCGAAGGACAGCTAGCACGCCTCAACAAGTCACTCGATAATCCAAGCAAGATGAGCCGTGAGCACAAAGATCTCATCCAAGAACAAATGCGTGCACTTGAAGCTGATCTTGATAAATACGAGAGCATTATGGCCGCCACCAAAGCTCTTGATAATCTCATGCCTGACGCCAAAAAGGAGTCGGCAGCTGCCTAAAGCCGTATGTCATCACAAGCCACGCTCATCACCATCATCACCGACTCTCCCCTCTCACAAACAACTAAGGATTTCTTTGTGAAAAAGGTGCAGAAGGAAGGCGCTACTCAAGAGAACATTCTTGCACTGAAAGAGCTTCTGAGAGCCGTTGGACACCAAGTCGCGGCTGACATCGGCATCAATGCCAGCAATAACGATCCTGCTATTAAAGCGGCGCAAGCGCAGATGCACACTGAACTCAATGCCGCTTCAGCCACCTACGCCGCCACAATGCAACGACTTGAAGATGAGGCCAAACGTCTCGCCTCTGATATTCAGGACGATCTAAAGCAACTTGAGAAAATTGTTGTCGAGTCGGCTAAGGCCGAAGCGTAAGAATAAAAACACGCACCTGTAAATGGTGCGTGTTTTTTTATTCTTCGACTTATTTCACGGATGCATGAGCCGCGGCGCTCACAATGAGATCTGCTTGCGTAACAACAAGCGTCTCTTCGCTGCCAAAAACTTTAACTTGAAAATCTTCGCCAGCAACCTCTTTTTCACCGATCACAATTGTCCAAGGCACTTTCTCAATAGCGGCAGTGCGGATCTTCTTACCAACCTTCTCAGGAGAATCATCGAGGTGAACGCGGAATCCAGCCTCATCAAGTTTGGCTCGCAACTCTTTTGCGTACGGAATAAAGTCATCAGAAACTGTGGCTAAGCGGATCTGTTCTGGAGCTAACCACATTGGAAAGGCTCCGGCGTAATGCTCAATCATGACGCCAATAAAACGCTCAATCGATCCCAAGATAGCGCGATGAATCATGACCGGACGCTTCTTCAAGTTATCAGAGTCAACATACTCAAGCTCGAAACGTTCAGGCAGGTTAAAATCGAGCTGGATGGTGGCCAACTGCCATTCACGACCAATTGCATCCTTCGCAATGAAGTCAATCTTTGGACCGTAAAAGGCCGCCTCCCCTACCCCAATCTCATATTCCTTCCCTAGCTCAGCCAATAAACCCTTCAATGTTCCAACGGCATTGTCCCAAACTTCCGCGCCCCCAAGATACGCCTCCGGCTTCTCGGGATCATTTACCGACAACCGGATACGAAGTGGCATGTCAAAAGCCTTATAAAATCTGGTGATGATGTCATAAATAGCTAAGGCTTCTTGCTTTACCTGATCCATCCGACAAAAAACGTGTGCGTCATCCTGCGTAATTGACCGGACGCGAGAGAGCCCTTGAAGCTGACCCGTATTCTCATCGCGATACACAGTTGTAACTTCACTAAAACGCAACGGAAGATCGCGATAGCTGCGAACACGTGAAGCGTAAATCTGAGTGTGATGTGGGCAGTTCATCGGCTTTAAGACAAACTGATCATCCGACTTCTTGCTTGAAACATGGAAGATGTCATCGGCAAACTTGTCCCAGTGGCCACTCGTCTTGTACAGATCACTCTTGGCCATGTGCGGGATATTTACGCGGGTATATCCGTACGGCTTCATAAGTGACCAAACAAAGTTCACGAGCTGTTCGCGCAAGATGGTTCCGCGAGGAGTAAACAGCGGGAGTCCAGGGCCAACAAGTGGAGAGAATGCAAACAAATCAAGCTCAACGCCAAGCTTACGATGGTCACGACGCTTGGCCTCCTCAAGCATGGTGAGATGTGCATCAAGCTCTGCTTTGGTAGCGAAAGCCACCCCGTAGATGCGAGTCAGCTGCGCATTGTTCTCATCTCCACGCCAGTATGCACCAGCGAGCTTAGTGAGCTTAAA
>JAUPWK010000083.1 GCA_030916555.1 Patescibacteria group bacterium
CCGTACCGTGATGCAGATCAGCAATTTTTTACGCACTTCCATAACGAGCAGCTGGAGTTTTTTAAACAGCAACGCAAGCTTGACCCTGAATCGTCACTGTATGTCTTTCGACGATTCACCGAGCAGCTCTGGTTACGAACCACGCGGAACGCTGAAAAACGAACGGCACTTCTCACGCGTTTCGTGATTGGTAGGTTGGTGGATGCCTACATTGAGGAGTTGGATCACAATGATCTTGTGAGGGCTCAGATACTCTTTGATCACGCGGCGGGCATGGCTACGCCGGCGGTCTGGGATGACCCTCAGGTAGTGCGTGCTCAACAGCTCTTTTACTGGACTGATCTTGAAACCGACAAATAGAAAACCCCACCGTGGGTGGGGTTAGGGGCCGGATTCGCTTACGGGAGCAGTTCGTGCGATTCGGCGTGTCGGAAGCTTGTGTGGATGGCTAGCTGCATCATCCCGAGGTCCAGGTCGAAGTGGCGGCAGAATTCCTTCAAAACGCACTGTGATACGCTCCCGTCGTTTCTCAACTCTCTGAAGACGACGTAGGCGGACTGGCCCTCGACTTTGACCGGTTTACGCTCTGCATTCAACAGGAGTATGCTGAGGCGCAGCACACCCTTTTGGGGACGGCGGCTGAAGATGAGGCGCACGCTGAAAGCGTGTCGGTGTTCGGCAATGAGCAACAGCTCCCAGTGGTCGACATCGCACACCAGATGATTGCCTTCCGGAGCCCAGATGACGTTTCGGTAATCCTGGCGGAAGTAGATGATGTCCACCTCCTCCGCGGTTTTATTCCGCGGAGGAGCTCGCGGAAGGGAGTCGAAGTCGGCACGGGCTTGGGAGGTGTCACCCGTGGGATCCGTGAAGTTGGATGTGAAGGGGCCCCAGAGGAAGGCGGGCGGTGGAAAGGCAGAGCAAGTGGGAGCACTCGTCATGAAATCCTCCTGGACATGACGGGGTAAATTACCAGATTATTTAGGAAAAGTCAATGAAAATCGGCTTGTTATGCAAATACTCTTAAGAAATCGAGTGCTTTTCATGCCCTTGTTGGCCCTTGCGATGTTTGGAGTGGGCTGTGGCTCAGCCGCGCCGATTGTGACCGGTTCAACAGACTACGTTGGGGGTATTTTTGCCTTAGGCCCTGCAGAGGGGGACACAGGGTACGTGAATGAGGCCCTTTGGGAAGATCCAGCCATTAACGGTGCCTTTATTCGATTGCCCTGGGACGAGGTCCAAACTGGTCCAGGAACCGAGGCTCGGAATTTTGATTTTTCACGACTTGATCATGAGCTGAATGCCGCAGTGGCCCATGACAAGCACGTAAGCATTGCTTTTAGTGCAGGCAAAGACGGCACTCCGGATTGGTTATTCACGAAAGCCGGGGTGCAGGGTTACCAGTTTCAAGATGGGGGTAGTCAACTTGAGGAAGGTAAATGCGGGGCAAAAATGAAATTGGGAAACCCAACAGATCTTGCCTATCAAGAGGCGTATTTTGGATTGATTCAGGCAGTTGGCGAACATATTCGTTCGCGGCAAGATTGGTTTGATGCCGTGGCGTACGTGAAGATTTCAGGTGTAAATTTGTATACCTTTGAATTTAGACTTCCAAACCGTTGCGAGCCGGGCTGCGTCTGCAATAGCCAAGTGTGGTCAGAAGCAGGGTATACCCCGGAAGGAATGTATGCTTTCTTCACCAAGCAAATGGAGGTCTGGCAAGAGGCTTTGCCAGGGAAGCCTATGGTGTACGCGCTTATTCAGGATGGTTTACCGGATTCAAACGCGCAGGGGGACTATGAGTTAGAGAATGGCGAAAGCTCAGGCGGAGAATTGATTAAGAGCACTGAACAGGTGAATGAGTTGATAAAACGGGGAAGTAACCTGTATGGACCATTGTTCGTCGTGTCTCACAATGGTCTTGGTCCGGATCATGAACCTAATCGTTGGGTTACACGGGCCGGCAAGGCGGGACAACCAACGCTTTTCCAAACTATAAATCTGGCCAAGGTACAAAATACGGCTGACCTCCAGGCAACATTAGAAAATCTTTGGAATAACACGGATGCCCACTATCTTGAGGTTTACCAACAAATTTTGCTTGAGGCTGAGGCTCAAGACGGGCGCCTGGTTCCAGACGCTGCTGCAGAGGTAAATACACTTCAAGAATGGAGTGAAGAGTTGCAATCTCGAGCACCATAAAATGAAGACCACCCCGGCGCGGCGGGGTGGTCAAGAAGTTCAGGCCTGGGCCTGGGTTTCGGTCTGCGGTTCGTTCATTCGCGAGTACGACCGGTCGTACTCGTGATCGAGACACGCGGTCCGGGCCTCGATCATGAGACTGGACAGCGTCCGGAGCGGAAAATCGAGGTGATCAGCGCACAGGGCGAACGCCAGTCCATCCTCGCAGTCCAGATCGTCCAGGACCTCGGGATTGAAAGTGCAGTAGATGAAATGGCGAAAGCTCAGGGCGTCGTCCACGAAGAGCGCGATGAGCTTCACGCCACACACGGTGATGCCGAGCACGGTGGCCAGGCGGAACCCGCCAGGTGCCAGACGGAGCGGGAACAAGTGGCTCACGTTGCACGCCCAGTTGACCTGGGCGAGGTGTTCACGGGAAGTAAGCAGCTCGGCCAGGCGTTCGGGGAGGTTGGAAGGATCGAGCGGAAGCATCCGTTAGTTCTCCTGTGCCATCGGGTGATGGACGGTACAGACTAGCCGGTTTTCAGAAAAAAGTCAATGAGAAACGCCGCCTAAAGCTTTAGGCGGCGTTCGTGTTAGCGCACAGAGGCCATGAGACTGGCCTCGCAGAGCTTGGAGAGGAGAAGTGAGGGGTTGGTGGGTAGAGCCTCCACAACGCGGTGGAAGCTCGCAAAGCTCCCTGTGCCGTGTTTCAAGATCTCGGGAGGGTCCATGAAGCCGGTGTCGTCTTCCGCGATCCAGGTGGCTTGAACGGAGAGTCGCGGTACGTCTTGTCCGTGTGTATCTCGACACAGGGCACACACAATGAAAACTCTTTGGTCCGCATCACGCCCATGGAGGTAAAGCTCGGCAAGCGATACCTCGTAGGCCCATACGATTTCCTGGATGCAGTTGCCTGCGTCCGTGAAGCGAACGACGCCGTGCAGGAGGCCGGAGCGGCACAGTCGAACGCGTTCCAAGTCATCAATCCAACGCATGTTTCCTCCCTGTCAGCGAAAGCCAACAGGGAAGTTTAGCAAAATTTAAGAAAAAGTCAAAGTAAATAACTGTCACTAACGTTTTACGACGCAAAAGTGTCGTAAACAAAGCCCCTCTGCAAAAGAGGGGTAGGGCGCCAACACCGTTTACGGCTTGGCGGTGTTCTTGTAATGCAGGGAATCGATGCAGCTTTGCATGAGTTCAGTTGTGGTGTAGCGCAGACGGCGTGCGTACCGATGCAGGTCGCTTGTTGCGTCAGTGAACTGTGTCATGAGGCTGTCGATATGAAAGAACATCACGTTTCGGGCATCCATCCGGTGTTCCTGGAAGGACACGAGTGCCCGATGCCCGAACGTACCGAATATGATCCACAGCATCCGCCCGTCAGGGCTACGCCGTGACAGCACGCACACGATATCGACTTGGTCGTACAGTGGCGTACGTTCTGGTTGGAATTTGTAGCCGCTTCGATGCAGTTTTGTGCCCCAGTCATGAAGAAGCTCAAAATGCGGGATTGATTTGTAGACCGCTGACATGAGACCTCCACGAAAAAAATAAATGGAAATACTGTGTTTGTCAAAATGGTTAACGTTTTACGACGCAATGTGAAATAAATTTTTCGGTTTGAAATCGGATTAAACCCAGTTTGGTTTTTTCAAACAAGTCTGTACAATACAGTCACTATGGCTGAGGCTGAACTTTTGGCAGATTTGAACGTGGAGCAAACGGCGGCAGTGATTCATGACACGGGCCCACTCATGATTGTGGCGGGCGCTGGCACGGGAAAGACCACGGTTATCACGCGGCGTATTGCGTGGTTGATTGACCAAGGCAAGGCCAGGCCTGAAGAGATTTTGGCGTTAACGTTTACTGAGAAAGCAGCGACTGAAATGGAAGAGCGTGTGGATCGGTTGTTGCCAATGGGATATATCGATCTGTCGATTTCTACGTTTCACGCTTTCTGTGAAAAGGTCTTGCGAACGCACGGGGTGCATATTGGCCTACCCCAGGACTTTAAGATCGCTACAGACGTTGATAGTTGGCTGTTGATGCGGAGAAATCTTGAAAAATTTGAACTTGATTACTTTAGACCGCGGGGTAATCCGTCTAAATTTTTGCGTTCCATGCTCCAGCATTTTTCGCGCGCCAAAGATGAAGGAATTACGCCGGAACAGTATCTGGTATGGGTAGAGGATTTTGTTGCCAAGAAGGGCGGGGGATCGCCAGAAATGTTCGCGAGCATGGAGGATGACGACAAGTTAGATATCCAAAAATGGCAGGAGCTCGCGCGCGCCTACGCTACGTATGAGCAGTTGCTCGTAGATAAAGGCATGCTCGATTTTGGCAGTTTAATGGCGTATGTCCTCCGCTTATTTCTTGAGCGTCCGAACATCCTGAAGGAATATCGCGAGCGCTTTAAATACATCGTGGTGGACGAGTTCCAAGATACGAACACCATTCAGTATCGGTTAGTAAAACTATTAGCTGAACCACGTCGGAATATCACCGTTGTAGGTGATGATGATCAGGCTATTTATAAGTTCCGTGGAGCGGCACTCGCGAACATTTTGTCATTCCGCCAAGACTTTTCTGACGCAAAAAAAATCGTGCTGACGAGCAATTACAGAAGCGGAAAAGCAATTTTGGACGGAGCATATCGGCTTATCCAGCAGAACAACCCGCATCGCCTAGAAGCGACCGAGGGTTTGTCGAAAGCTTTGAAATCGCATAAAGAAGACGACGGTTTCGTGAAGCATGTTCATTGCGCTTCCTTGGAGGACGAAGTTGAAATGACAGTGCGAGAGATTGTTGCGTTGCAGAAGCGTGATGGCGGGTCTTGGAATGAGTTCTGTATCCTTGTGCGTGCGAATGACGCCTCAGAGCCCTTTTTAGAGGCCCTGGAGCGTGCTGGTGTGCCATTCCGGTTTGTGGCCATGAGCGGTTTGTATACGCAACCAATTATTTTGGATGCGTTGGCATATATGCGCTTGGCTCGGTTAGCGTTTGATAGCCCGGCCGCCTACAGAATTTTGTCGCATCCAAGGCTTGGGATCTCTGAAGAGGATTTGTCTGAACTCATGCTGTATGTGCGCCGCAAAGGTGTGGCGATTACGGAGGCAATGCAGCGCTCGACGGGTGCAATTGGGATTTCCCTTGAGGGGCGTGGTCGGATGCTTGAAATTCTCCAAACGGTTTCGAGTATTCGCAATCGAGCTAAACGCGTTCCAATAACTGAACTTTTCGTTTACATCCTGAAAGAGACGGGCTTGCTTGGGGATGTGAGTACACTGAACGAAGTTGAACAACAGGAAATATTTAGACACCTTGAAGGTTTCTTATCTCGTTTGAAGAGATTTGCTAATGCAAATGATGACAAAGGCTTGCGGGCATTTTTGGATGAGTTTGAGGCTGAACGTGAAGCTGGTGAAGCGGGTGCTCTGAAGAGCGACACTGAGGAAGGTCCTGATGTGGTGAACGTAATGACAATTCACGGCGCCAAAGGACTTGAATTTCGGTATGTGTTTGTCGTGAACATGATCGAACAGCGATTTCCTTCTGTTACGCGGAGCGAATCGTTGCCCTTGCCCCCGGGGCTCATTTCAGAGAATGCTGAGCTTGATGACCATGTTGCAGAGGAGCGTCGTTTGTTTTACGTGGCCATGACGCGAGCTAAAGAGGGGTTATACCTCATGTCAGCAGAAGATTACGGAGGTACGAGAAAGCGAAAAGTCTCCCGTTTCTTGACTGAGTTAGGCTTTACCACCCCTGCGCAAGCCAAAAGTGACCGTGACGTGCTTACTTTGCCAGGCCCAAAGCAGCGAACACGAACTGAAGTATTACATTCGGTGCCGGATAGGATTAGTTTTTCTCAGATTGCTGCATTTTCTACCTGTCCATTGCAATACAAATATGCTCACATCTTGAAGGTGCCTACATTTGGGCGTCATAGTTTAAGTTTTGGTAAGTCCATGCACAATACGCTTCAGAAGTTTTTGGAGCAGGTTAAAGAGCGCCAGACGGCGGCTCAGGTGTCTTTATTTGGCAACGAACCCGTGCAGAGGCCCTTATTACCTAGTGTTCCAGAGCTGCTCGAGCTTTTTGATCTTGGGTTTATTGATGAATGGTATGAATCTGAGGAGGAACGTGAGGAGTATCGAGCCAGAGGTAAGGAATCATTAACCAAATTTCATGAACAGATCTTACTCGACACACCAAAAATTTTTGGTCTCGAGCTTGGGTTTACCTTGAAAGTGGGGGAAGTGCTTGTTAAGGGAAGAATCGATCGTATCGATGAGCTCCCTGACGGAAGCCTAGAGGTAGTTGATTACAAGACTGGAAATCCTAAGACTAAACTTGAATGGGACGACAAACGTCAGTTGGTACTCTACGCTTTAGCACTTGAGCAATGCTTGCCGGATCCAAAACCGGTTAAGAAATTGACGTATTATTATCTTACAACCAACGAAACCGTAAGCTTTGAACCAACTGAGAAAGACAGAGAGAAACTGACGCAACAAATTTTGGAGACCATGGACAGAATTGCAAAAAGTGATTTTGCCGCTGACCCTGATGCTATGAAGTGTAAATATTGCGATTTTAAAGATATCTGTCCGGCAGCAAAATTTTAAATATGCGTGATCATAAACTTTCATCACTTGGAAATTTGCTCGGCGGCGCGTTATCGCGCCACGGCATAGGTGAGCGAGTGCAAGCGGCGCAAATTGTCGCCAAGGCGAATGATCTGTTGCGCGAAGCGATGGGCAAGCAGGCGGATGAGGTCCAGGCTGTAAGTTTCAAACTCTCTGAATTAGTTTTGGCGTGTAAAACACCAACGGCACGCTATGCCGCTGAAGGACAAGTGAGAAATTTGGCTCGTCGACTTGAGGAAGCGTTTCCGACACAAACGTTTAAAAAAATTGTGTGTCGACTCAAGAGCGGGGTAGCGAATGATGACGAATGGTACAATGGAGGCACCGTATGAACTTGCGTCAGTATCTCATTGTTATGGCTATGGGCACCGCCGTTGCAATTTCGGCGTGGTGCATTGTATTGATTGCCATGAATCCTTTGACTTCTGGACCGCTTGCGCTTGTGGCATTTTATGTCACGTTATCGCTTGGGTTACTGGGACTCTTCACTATTCTTGGTACGGTCATTAGAACCCTCCGCTTTCCGCATAGAGATATTGGCGGCATGGTGAATCGTTCCTTGCGACAAGGACTGTTTTTAACGCTCCTGATGGTAGGATCTTTGTACCTGATGACTCAAGGTCTACTGTCTACCTTAACTTTGTTTATTGCCGTGCTCGCCCTTGGCTTTCTTGAATTTTTCTTTTTGGTCTCAAGTAAGACGGAAATCGATCCCGTTGGGCACGATGAGCATGGTGGATAGTCAGTATTGAGGTAGCACTGGGCATATGGTTCAATGCCGAGGCAGAGTGCTATGTTGAATCGTTTTCTCGGACAATTTTCAAAAGATGTCGCCATTGATTTGGGTACATCAAACACCCGCGTTTATGTAAAGGAACGCGGTATTGTGATGCACGAACCTTCAATTGTTGCGGTCAACACGCGCACGAACCAGATTTTGGCCGTTGGTACGGCGGCTAAAGATATGCTCGGGAAGACTCCCCCGCATATTGTGACCACAAAACCACTCATGAAGGGCGTTATTTCTGATTTTGAAATCGCTGAAAAGATGCTCAAGTATTTCGTGGATAAAATTCATGAAGATGCGTTTACGCTTGTGCCGCGCCCCCGCATCATCATGACGGTTCCTCTTGAGATCACTGAAGTAGAGCGTAAGGCTGTTGAAGATGCTGCGTTGTCTGCGGGAGCACGTGAAGTCTTTTTGGTTGAGTCACCACTTGCAGCTGCGATTGGTGCAGGTCTGCCTGTTGAAGAGTCTATTGGAAGCATGGTGGTTGATATTGGCGGGGGAACGACTGAAATTGCGGTCATTGCACTTGGAGGAATTGTTACTTGGAAGTCCCTCGTCACTGCCGGTGAGGAAATGACGAAAAATATCACCCAGTATGCTCGGGATATTTTTAACCTATTGATTGGTGAACGGGTAGCCGAAGACGTGAAATGCAGAATCGGCAGTACCATGGATTTAGGACAAGCTTTAGAAATTGAAATGCGTGGCCGTTACTTGCTTACCGGTTTGCCGCGCCAGGTGATTGTGCATGATGGCCAAATTCGTGAGGCTCTGTATCGTTCCGTGCAAAATATCGTTGAAAACATTAAAGCCACCATTGAAGTGACTCCCCCTGAACTTGTGGCCGATATTTATGAACGTGGCTTAGTACTGACTGGTGGCGGTGCGCTTTTGAGAGGTATTGAACGAACAATCTCTCGGGAAACGGATATTCCGGTTCGAGTTGCGGAGGATCCACTTACGGCAGTGGTACGTGGTGCCGGTATGTTGCTTGATAATGAGGCTCTTCTCAAAGATATTGCTCTCCCAACTACTGGCGCTGACTCCGGTGGTTCTCGCTAAACATGGCTCGCGCTTGGTATACCTCAGAATCAGTCAGAC
>JAUPWK010000015.1 GCA_030916555.1 Patescibacteria group bacterium
AGTATCGCCCTTTTGCACGGTGAGCGTACTTGGTTCAAAGGAGAAGTTTTCTCCAGTCACGGTAAAGGTCTTAATATTAGCGTCATCGGTTTTTACAACATCATCCGATTTGACATCTTCGCTATTTGGATTTGGTTCACCAACAGCGATGTTTGCAGCTGAATTTTCGTCTGTTGGAGCGTTGCTGTTATTGGAAACTTTCTCAACTCCCTGTGCGCAACCCGTGCCTAGCAGGACGACTAAAGCGGCAGCTGCCAAAAATTTGTGATTCATAAAATCCGATCAAGAATAATAGCTGAGCTTGAATAGTTTAGCCTCAAAATTCAGGTTGTGGTAGGTCTCTTGTGGTTTAAACGGATACGCCAGTGATTTTTTGGAAACCATATTCGCGTAACGTTGAAATGTGTCTTGAAAACTGAATATCCGTTTCCAGATAAAGGTCCTTTGGTTGTTTTTGGTTCCATGTGTCCGAATGTGAGCGTGGCATACCCGCGAGCGATTGATTTTTGATACCACCAATCGACAAGTCCAACCATCGGATTATCTTTTTTGTAGTTTGGGTGAAAGGCACCAATAATATATTCGCTCATTTTCGCTTCATCGCAATTACCGGATACGAGACAGGCAACGGGAATCTGGTTCTTTTCTGCAACCAAAATATCGATGGTTTCAGGATGTGCTAAAAGTTGACGATCAAGAACTTTTAGCATGGCTTCCTGAAGGCTTTTGGGTACTTGAGAGGTTTTATAGAGGAGTTCAACGTCAGCCTTGCTGCCACTTCTTAACGTACAGCCAGAGCGTAAGAATGCTTTGAGGTGCCGTTTTGCTTGTTGACGCCAATCATTTCGATAGTCGGGGTGGAGTGTGGCGTAGGCGACAGTGTATTCACGTCCAAACCGAAACCAGCCCGATGTGTTTTTAAGCTGATATTTTGGTATCCATTCGTGAATTGCAATGTAGCCGGGGTTGGCTGCGGGTTGCGGGGCGGTGGCTGTGAAAGAGCGGTGCCAACTTATGAAGCGGTTTTCAAACACGGTTATAGTTTGGCCGTCATAGTCGTAACGAATGCGATTGTGCGGATAGTGACCGTTGGCATACCACTTTGTGTGATGCAATGAAGGAATGCCTGAATTGGGTAGGGGGCATTGATCGGCGGCAAAACGTAATCGGTCTGGTTCCATACGGACCGTTAGGCTTGAAGATCAAGAGGCCTCACGGGGTTCATGACAGCGTAGGGGTCTGTTTTCCAGATATCTGAAACATCGGCATAGAGTTCGAGCTCATTGCCGTCAGGATCAAGGATATAAATGCTGTGTGTGACGGTATGGTCACCGGTACCAACGATTGTTACTCCCTTTGCGAGCAGCTCTCTGTACACCATTTTTGCGTCTTCGGGAGAGTTTCCAATTTTAAAACCGATATGGTAGAGGCCTGGCTTAGCTGATCTGTCAGTGTTCGGGTTGCCGCCCACCTCAATGAGGAGAAGTTCATGGTGAGTGCGACCGGCGGAAAATACGGCAAGGCCAGGTTGGCGTGTAATTTCTTGAAAACCAAGGGTGAGTTTGTAAAAATCGGCTGAACGTTCAAGATTACTTACAAAGAGTACGACGTGGCCAAGTTCTTGGATCTTCATAGGTTATTTTGTGGCTATCCAAAACATAATATAGCCCATCAGAAAAAGGGTCATTATTGCAGTACTTGCAAATAGGGCGAGGAGCGTGTGTTGAGGGGGCTTCATGGGCTAAAAGTATAGCAGAAACCCAATAAAAAGAATACCGGGCGTGTTGCCCGGTATTCTTTGTTGCCTTTACTTAGTCGTGGAGGCTTTCGCGCTCCTTCATGTCATTCACGTCGATACCAAGGTCTTCAGAAGCATCTACCTCAAGACCGGAGTCAAATTTGGTGAAGAAAGTTGGCTCAATGTCAATCACGTAGTCTGCCCAGTTGCTACCAAAGAGATCGATTGCAGTAGCCTCATCGCCGATCTCGCGGAGCTCTGGAGAGAATTCGTCACTGCTGTCGTCAAGGAAGTAGACAACAGGTGAGGATTGAATTTTTACAAGCACCACACCAGCCTTTGGCAACATGCTGCCATCGAGTGGAAGGGCGGACAGGGTGCTGGCGCTTACTTCTTTAACTCCATCAAAAGAATCAAACCAAGTGAAGTAACTTTGTTCGTTGATGAAGACACGGCGAGTGTATGTGGAAGTAACGTAGTATACGGCACTTGAAGTAGAGCTATGAATAACGTCTCCTGGATTTACCCCGGCAACAGGAACGATGTCACTGCTATCGTCTGAAGAGGTGTCGTCGCTTGGCATGTCCTCACTGCCGTCATCTGAATTTTCATCAGATCCAGCGCTGTCGTCGGAAGTGCCACAGGTACTTGACCAATCGGTGAGATCAAAAGAGTAGACGTTGGTCACTGCTCCGGTATCGCTGCGAAGGGCGAAGTAGGCGGTGCTAGTGCTGTCATCGAACGTGACATTAAAGCTGTCAGAGCCCTCGATGTCATTACTTACCCATTCTGCATCAGAAAAATACTGGTCATCAGACGCAAGGTAGGCGTCAATGTTTGAACCGGTGACACTAAATGATTGGGTATTTTCAAGTGAGCAAACTGCGCCATCGTAGCTAAATGAAGACACGGTTGCTGGCGTAGATGATCCTGAACCACAAGCGCCGGTGGTGAATGACCAATCTCCATCTTGTGGCCCCGTTGTGACGAGTGTGGTGACTGTTCCGGTTGAAGCAATGATTTCAGCTTCATCAGTCGTAACGGAGTATGCATGACCGCAAAGCATATTCACAAAACTCAAGGTCACCGTCATCTCATCTCCAGACCAAGTGGTTGTGAATGATCCAGGATCAGGAGAAACCGCAAACTCTGTGCCTTCATCAAAAGTTGGATCCATTCTTTCTGAGAAAGCAATAACGACGTCTGAGGTGATTGAAACTCCAACGCCGGCACTAACTGGTGTGGTGCTGACGATCGTTGGTGCGGCGGCGTCGGTAATGGTTTGGCTAGCTTTTGCAGACATGGCGCCACTTGTGAGCGTGACACTGCCGGCAGTTCCGGCGTTAGCGTAACTAATAACAGGTGGGGTTACCGATCCAGTCTCGTTGGTGTCTGATGTGATGGTGATATCGAGAAAGGCATTGCTTCCTGTGCAGGAGATACCGGTAATTGCCCAATTCATTTCGCTCGCAGTGTTCACTGTCCAGTCGCCGGCTTCGTAGGCGCAGGCGGTGACGTTTTCATCCATCGTCCAACGTACGCGATTGACGGTTCCATTGCCGTCGGTGTCTTGGTATACTTTTGCGCTAATCGTGTCGGCGGCGAAGGCTTGCTGATTGAAAGCGAAGAACGTTACGGCCGCAAAACCAAGCAGCAGCGCGGTGCGCAAGGCTGAAGGGGTACTCATCCTGAGTGAATTCATAGCAACACAAAAAGGATTAAAATTTTGCATTCATCATAGCGGGATAACCATAGATTTTTGATAATTACCCACAGTCCCGTTGGTTGATTGAGGTTCAATCTTAGAAAATGAGGATGAGAAAGGCGGTATACATTCCTACGGCGATAAACACGTTCCCAATTGCTCCAAGGGCGGTAGTAATGACTGAGAAGGAGGCGGCGCGTAGGGCTTTTATGTGGTCATGAAATTGTAAGAGTTCTGCAACGAATACGCCCATGAATAGACCAAGGAACGCACCAAATGGTGGGAAAATAAGCATGCCAATGAAGAGTCCAATGATTCCAAACAGTAGCGACTTTTTATTTGCGCCTCCAAGCTTGGCGCCAATAAGGCCGGACGAGTAATCAATGAATAATGATAATAGGGCCAGGCTGCCAAAGATAATGAGCGGCATGAGCCCGAGCGTACTGAAATTTGTGATGAGCGCGTAAATGAATATTGTGCCAAAGAGCATGGGGACACCTGGAAGCGTTGGGATGCATGTAAGGAGAACGCAGAAGAGGGTTGCGATGGTGAAGATGATGTCAATCGTCATATGTGGGCATGATAGACGAAAAGAGTTGAATTGGATACACTGACGTTCGTTATGGATTTCACGGCTTACAAACAGCAGTTCGAGCCAATTTTTACTCCAAAGTTAGCGGAAAGACTGCAAGTATTTCTCAATTTAACACACGACACATTTTTAAATGATCTCGCGCTTCATACGCAGCAGATTTTAGCTGGCGGTAAGCGCTTGCGCCCTTATCTGGCCTATATTGGATTCATGGCCGGTGGCGGAGTGCCTCAGGACCATGACCGCATCATAGCGCTTGGGGTGAGCTTGGAGTTTTTTCATGCCTTTTGTCTCATTCACGACGACGTTATTGATAAAGCCCAGGTGCGCCGTGGCGTGCCAACAATTGAGCGCTACACACTTTTAGCTCTCGAATCTGCACACCGACACGGCGATTTGGCGCATATTGCTCGTGGCCAGGCAATTCTTCTCGGTGATTTATTGCATGCGTATAGTCTTGAAACGCTTGTTCATTCTGTTCAGGGCGTGAGTACAGCTGAGGGCGTCATGAAGGAGTTTTATCAAATGATTGATGAGGTGATCGCCGGTCAGATGATTGACGTGGATACTATGACGCGTCCCGAACATGACGCTGATCTTTTGGAACGAAAGATGTACTTGAAGACCGCTAGCTATTCCTTCGTACGGCCATTTACTCTGGGCTTACGACTCGCCGGTGTGTCCGATGCTCAGGCGTATCAGGACGCCGAACGGATTGGCGCGTTGATTGGTATTGCATTTCAGCTCCAGGACGATTTGCTCGACGTGGTCGGTACTGAGGAGATGCTCGGAAAACCAGTTCTGTCTGATATCCGTGACGGTCAGCAGACCCTACTTACCGCACATGTCGCCGAGCATGGAGATGAAATACAGCGGGCATTATTGCAATGCGTTATGCAGGGCAAGGCGAGCGATGATCAGGTTTTTGAGCTCCGTGATGCGATGCGTCAGCAGGGAGCGGTGGCAGCTGTAGAGGTACGTATTGAAACGTTATTGCGGTATGCTGAAAACGCTATTGAACAATCAGTTTTTTCTGAAGAAGTGAAGGTGGCATTCATGGCTTTGCTCACACTCCTTCGTAACCGATCCACATGACCGCTCAATCTCAGCTTTTGCAGGAAGACATTGCTCTGTGCCGTGCCATTATGAAAAAGCACGGGGTAAGTTATGCTTTTGCAACCCGATTTTTTCCTGAGCAAAAACGTGACGGTACAGCGGTCTTATACGCCTTTTTCCGTACCCCTGATGATATTGTTGATGTCGGAACCGATAGCCGTGAAGACAAGCTTCGTCGACTCACTGAGTGGCGTAGCCGCTGGCACGAACACGTAAGAGGAGAGCGAAATGACATTCCTGTTTTGCGGGCCGCGGCTACGGTATTCGCGCAATTTAACATCCCAAGTGACTACGGTGATGCTTTTCTTGTAGCCATGGAACAAGATTTAAGCGTGAGTTCCTACGCTACGTATGCTGATCTTGAGGGTTACATGTATGGTTCAGCGGCGGTTGTCGGTCTCATGATGAGTCATATTATTGGCTTTTCAGATCCGGCTGCACTTCTGCATGCCAAAGCTCTCGGTGAGGCTATGCAGCTCACCAATTTTCTCCGTGATATCCAGGAAGATCTTGAAACACGTGGACGCGTGTATTTGCCGCTTGAAGACTTGGAGCGTTTTGGAGTTACGGTAGATGATTTACGCTCAGGCAAAATCACGAGCGCATTTCGTGAGCTCATGAAATTCGAAATTAGTCGCGCGAGGCAGTTGTATGACGTCGCTCAAAAGGGTATTCATTACTTAGATGCTGATGGGCAATTCGCTGTTCGGCTTGCGGGTGCGCTGTATGCCGCTATCCTTGATAAGATTGAAGCCGCTGACTACGATGTCTTTACGGCTCGCCGTCGTACCGGACGTTTAGAAAAGTTGTGGTTAACCTTGCACGTATGGAAAACACAAAAACGCGGGTCATAATCATTGGTTCAGGTTTCGGTGGCCTCGGTTTGGCGGCAATGCTCGCAAAATCTGGTCATGAAGTAACTGTTCTCGAAAAGAATGAATCTTTAGGGGGTCGGGCGAGCGTTTTTCGGGAAGCGGGCTTCACGTTTGATATGGGACCTTCTTGGTATTTAATGCCTGATGTCTTTGAGCATTTTTTCAAGCTGCTTGGAGAGCGGGTTGAAGACCATTTGAGCCTTACGCGACTCGCTCCGTCGTATCGAGTCTTTTTTAAAGATAAACACAAGGTAGTTGATTTATATTCGGACTTGGCGCGCGACGCGGCAACTTTTGAAAGTCTTGAACCTGGGGCAGGGGAGTCATTGCGCAAGTATCTGGTGGCAGCCAAACGGAAGTATGAAATTGGGGTCGGTCAATTTATTTACAAAAATTATGATCACTTCTCGGATTTCTTGACGCGTGAATTTTTGCTCGAGGGTTGGCGATTATCCGTGTTTTCGTCCATGAGTTCATACGTTAAGACGTATTTTAAGGACACAGACGTTCAAAAAATGTTGCAGCACACTTTACTTTTTCTTGGGAATTCACCAAAAAATGCACCCGCACTGTATTCCATGCTCTCACACGTAGATCTTGGGCAAGGTGTATTTTACCCAAGCGGTGGGATTGGAAGCGTGATTCAAGCGATTGTGAAGCTTGGCGCTAAATATGGGGTCACATTTAAGACCGGCTCAGCGGTTGTGCGGATCATCACCAAGGATGGTGTTGCGACTGGGGTGAGATTGGCAGATGGAACTGAGCTTACTGCCGATGTCGTTGTCTCAAACGCAGATCTTCATCACACCGACACACAACTGCTCGCGCCGGCAGACCGGGAACGTACGGAAAAATATTGGAATAAGCGAGTAATGTCGCCATCTGCGTTTATTCTGTACCTTGGTTTGAATAAGCAGTTTTCAAGTATCACGCATCACAATTTGGTCTTTTCCCAAGATTGGGATCAGAATTTTGATGAAATTTTCACCCATCCGCAATTACCAACAGATCCGTCATTTTACGTTTGTGCTCCAAGCAAAACCGATCCCGGCGTGGCTCCGGAGGGGTCTGAGAACATGTTTTTATTAGTGCCGATTGCTTCAGGAATGCATCCAACACAACAGGAGCTTGATGTGTATGAGGCAAAAATGCTTGAAACCATGGAGACGAGTATGGGGCTTAGCGGTTTGAGAGATTCAATTGTAGTCAAACGAAGATTCTGTTTGGACGACTTTTCCGAGCGCTATAACAGTTATCGCGGGAGTGGCCTTGGGTTGTCTCACACACTCTGGCAGACCGCAATTTTCCGTCCAAATACCTACAGCAAGAAAGTGAAAAATTTGTATTTTGTGGGAGGAAATACAAATCCTGGTATTGGCATGCCAATGTGTTTAGTTAGTGCTGAGTTGGTGTACAAGCGTTTGGTTGGAGACAATTCCGGTAGGCCGCTCAACTCACTGAAATAGGGCTGTAAAAAACAGCCCCGCCCCTATCAGTGTATTGATGTACGGGAAGATTTTATAGATGCTTAGAATTGAGCCGCGCTTGTAAGTAATGATGGAGATAATCATGAGGCTTCCGTATACACCCGCTCCAATAGCTCCAATAAGCGGGCAGGTGAGGCTAAGAAGTGTCCCGGCAGTGATGTAAAGAATAGCGCACAAAACGAGGGTTCCGTAACCGCCAAGAGCTGTGGCAATGGTTTGAAGCTTGGCCTGAGTATCGGCTTCGATGTCCGGTACTGCGGAGTAGGCGTGCATTGCCATAGCCCAAAGCATGGCTGCTACCACGAGGAGGATAGGTGGTTGTATGCCGCCAAAGGCATAGAAGCCTGCGAGGCCGGGCATGATGTAGAGAATATTCGTGAGTGAATCAAGGCCGGGGTGAATTTTGGCGCGAATTGGTGGCGCGGAGTAGATCAAGCCTAAAAAGAGACAGGCTCCCGTTGAGACACTGGCAGCGAGTGGGATAAAGGGCGTGAGTGCAAGCCACGGTACGCAGGCAATAGCAATTGAGGTCAAAATCTTGGTATGCTGTTTGGGTTCGAGCACTTGCTCGTAGCCAAGTTTTTTCTCATTTTGTTTGTCAGTTTCAAAATCAAAAATGTCATTAATGCCGTAGATGAAAAGATTGGCGGGATACGTAAAGAAAAGTCCTAAAAGAATGGCAGCGAGGTGAGGCGTCTGTGTCAGACCGTGAGTGGCGGCAGCTGCGCCAACCGCAAAGGGCCCAAGGAGGTAGATCCAGAAGCGGGGACGGGAGGCTTTCAAAAACATGGACATATGTTGGACAGTATAGCTGAATTTGTGCAAAAACAAGGTGTCTCGTCGGTGCTTGGGCTTGTGGGTGTTGGATTGTGCGCGTTTTTAGGATTCGGATTCGTGGTGTCGCAGGTGGAGCCTGCACAGCCGCTCATTTCAGGGATTGGAATGCTGGTACTGGCGTTGCCTGCTGTTGTGGGGTTGTATCTGGTTTATGGTTGGCGTGGCGTGTTGGCATATGTGGGCTTAGCGCTCTTTGGACTCATGATCGAGACCGCAGCCATTACGACAGGTATCCCGTACGGGAGTTTCACGTATCACGGAGCCTTGGGGTATCGGCTGTTTGGAGTGGTGCCGTGGACGCTGACACTCGCATGGCCACCGCTTGTACTGACATCCGCTATTGCCGCACGGCGTTTGCATTGGTCTTGGTTCGGGACGAGTGTAATTGCGGTACTGCTACTTGTGGCTATGGATGCGGTTCTTGACCCAGGTGCAGTAGCTCTTGGATTTTGGAGTTGGACGCACGGAGGGGTGTATTACGCGGTGCCACTCAGTAATTACCTGGGTTGGTGTTTCTCGGCCAGCGTTGGGATTTATCTGGTTTATAAGTGGTTACCGAGTTTAGATATGCGTCTGGTAGCGATGAGTGGAATTTTTTCCGTGGCCTTTTGGTGTGGAATTGTTTTGGGTTTTGGTTTTGTCTTGCCAAGTTTGATCGGCTGTATATTACTCAGTTATTTTGGTTGGGCATTTCTACGGCGAGCATAGTTCATCAGGTACAATGGGGAGAGTTTTATGACGAAAGTGCACTTGCATCATACGCATGACGACGTTCCTGGATTCACACGTAAACGCGTAGGCGAACGCTTTGTATTTTTTGATCTTCGCGACCGTGTTATTGTAAATTCCGGAATTTTAAAACGCTGTGAGAGCATTGGCATTCCCCCTGCCTATACGGCGGTTTGGATTAGCGCGGATGCACGCGGCCACCTTCAAGCAACCGCAAAAGATCATCGAGGCAGAAAGCAGTATTTTTATCATCCGGCGTGGAATGCGCACCGGGATGCTACGAAGTTTGAACATCTTTTGCCTTTTGCGCTTGTAATCGGAAAAATTCGTCGGCACGTGGCGCGTGACTTGCGTTTGCGCGGCATGCCCAAAGCAAAGGTGATTGCAGCGGTTGTAAAACTGCTTGATACCACTTACATTCGTATCGGCAATGAGGAGTATGCCCGCGAAAATCATTCGTACGGACTTACCACGCTCCTGCACCGTCATTTACGAGGAAAGGGGGTACGCATGCATTTGGTATTTCGTGGGAAGAGCGGTGTAGCCCATGATGTACCACTTGAGGATCCGCGTATTCGTAAGATTGTTTCTGCTTGCCAGGATTTACCGGGCCAGGAATTATTTGCTTTCGAGGATGATCGCGGAGCCGTTCATCAGGTACGATCAGAGGACGTGAACGCGTATCTGCAGGCGATCACGGGCCTTGAGATTACCGCTAAAGATTTTCGAACCTGGCACGGCAGCGTGCTCGCTGCGCATGCGTTAGCACACACCCCGCTTCCGGATGCGCTATCAGCAAGGAAACATGAGGCGAATCGTGCTGTTAAGGTTGCGGCTACGGCGTTAGGAAACACGGTGGCGGTGTGTCGAAAATGTTACATTCATCCAAGGCTTTTTGAACTGTATTTGGCTGGGGATTTGCATTTTCCACACTCGCTTCGGCAGGTGCGCCGACGCTATTCTGGCCTTCATCACGATGAGCTTGAGTTTGTAAATCTTTTAGAAAAATGGTAGTTTTTTTCGGGGAGGTGTCATGCGTCGTTTGGTAGCGGGAATCGTGATTGGGATCGTGATCATGCCGATCATGTGGATCTACGTGAGCTCCAGGTGGGCGTACGACGCGGAGCGCGCTTGCGCGCTGCAGAAGGACGTGAGCCGGGAAAATTGCTTGGCGAACATCAGGTTCGTGGAAGCGGCGGGTTGGTGAACGGCCCGCTAAGCAAAAACGTGCGCCCTGGTCAGAGACCAGGGCGTTTTGTTATTTGAGGATACTCGCTGTGAGTTGACGATATTTGTCTTTAAAAAAGTTTCCGGCGGCACGTAGAAGCTCTTGGCCTTGTTCAAACAGTGAACTTTGAACGCCTGAATCAGCGGTGCTCGCTGACTGTTCATTGAGGAGTTCACGTGCGCGGAAGGTTGAGACATTGATGTGCGCTGCAAGGACGTCATCCACCGTAATGAACGGCGCTGAGAACACGAAACGTTCAGTGAGTGTTGGATTTAGGTCAATTACGTAATCTGCCCAATTTGGTCCTGCGATGTAGGCGGCAAGCTCCTCAGTAGACACCCAATGCAGAATACCCTTTGCTGGATCGAGTGGGTCCTGTACGAAGTAGTACACGTTCTCATCGCTTTCAAACTTCAGGAAGACAACATCTTGATGCGGAAGCATTGGGGGGTCGAGGGGGAAGTTACTTAAGGTCTCTGACTCAACCCATTTTACGGGTGCGAAAGCTGATTTTTGGGTGAAATACGTGGTTTCATCCATGAATGGACGGCGCGTTCTTTGGCTTGTAACGCAATACACGGTAGCGTTATCGCTTCCACGGATGTAGTCTCCTGGGTTAATGAGATTTGTTGGAACAAAATCTCCTGTTATTGGCGAAACCCCTAATCTGTATTTCGCTTGGTCGGCAGCCGACATTTGAATGAGTGGTAGCCCTTCACAGCCGGTGACGGCCTCGGGATTTTCAACGCAACTATTCACTTCAGTGAGCGAAATCGTCGTCGTCATGATTTCAGACTGCGCGCCTTCAACGTTTCGATATTTAATGTAGACGATCTTTTCACCGTCTCCCTCGCTTAACGTAAATGGTACGTGCATGACATCAATATTTTCACCATCCGGACCAAGTCCAAGGCTAGCGTCGGGAACGAATATCGTCCACGAGGTATTGAGGAAATTTGGTGTTTCAGCGATTAAGTATTCGGTAATATTTGAACCTTGCAGTGTAATTTGAATATCACGCGAGTTCGCGACCAGATTTTGAGCGGCGAACGTGATATTTGGTGTTCCAGCCCATACACACCCAAACAGCGCAAATGCTAAGCCCCAGGCAATTAAGCTTGCCTGAGACTTAGTTACTTTTTGCGGGCTATGGATTTGCATGTGATTAGGTTTCAGCTTCGAGATCAACAGTGGGGGAGTAAACACTGAGTTCTTTTGCTTTACGAGTATCGACTGGCTTTACGATCTTTTCTTTGTAGCCTGGTTTACTGTAACTCAGGTAATACTCATTTGGACCAAGGATAAACCAGTATTGTCCGGTGCTATTTGTGACGGTAGTCTCAACGAGCTTATTGTACTGGGGCTCGAAGAGTCGAACGATGACATTGTTCAGTGGTCGACCAGTTTTTGCGTCATGGACGCGACCAAGTTGCTTTGGTTTCTGTGCCTTTGCAAGGCGCAAGATAAGGGCCATGACGATCACCTGAAGGCCTACGAGCACTCCAGCAGCGATGCTTGGTGTAAGTACGAGGGCGACGATTGACGCAATGAGTCCGAGGCTGCCAATGCCATACTGCATGGCACGTAACAATTTCTTGGCCTTGAACTTCATTGGCGCGTGATGACTTGGGGTATCTGTTGGATCGAGCGGGATATGCGCGTCTACAAACGGGTTTTCTGGTGTTACGGTTACGGTGTCACCATGATACACATTTGGGTGGAGGCCATCATCTCCGGCTGTTGCTAGGAATAGGCTAGGGAACGAGAATCCATTTTTGAGCGCCTGAAGTTTGTATGTTCCAGGTTTTGCGGAGAAGAAGAATTTACCTTCCGGACTACTGACCAGAGTTTTGAGGAGTTTGTTATTTTCAGCATCAAAGGCGCGAATCGTACCAAGTCCGATAGGAACTTTCGTCACGGAATTGTAGATTAATCCGTAAGCCTCACGATGTTTCTTTCCGAATAAGAGAACTGGTGATGTAAAGAGATACCAGAGATAGGTGAAGAGGTTGAAGCTTGTTGCAAGCAGGGTGAGGGCTCCTGTTGCCAAGCCTACACCTACCGGGAAGCTGAATGTCTTCAGTGCGGTTTCAAACCTAGCACTATCGACGACCGGGTTTGGTGATGTGATGCTTGGTTTGGTTGGGGCCGGTTTAGGCGGCGTGGATTCCGGGGTTTCGGGTGGATTTACTGGTTCCGGGATGGTTGGGATATCAGTTTCTGCAGGAATTTCTTCTGGTGTTGGCGTTGGAGGCGTTGGAGTTGCTGTTTCCGAGCTCGCGACTGGAATAGGTGTAGATACAATCGGCGTGGCAGGTACAGGAATGGTCGGTTCTGGAATGATTGGTGCGGCGGAGCAGAGCGCGGTCGCAATACTCATGGTTGCATTTGAAACCTTTGGGATAACCGGAGGTTCCACTGGCGTTGGCTCTTCTTCTGGCGGGGTGGTCGGTTCTTCTTCTACCGGTGGTTCTTCAGGTGGAATGTCAGCGCAGGAATTCGCGGCATCAAGTGTGATGGTGTCGGATACAACGGCGGACTGATCAAGTGTACTGCTGCGGAATTTAGCGTAGAGGGTTTTGACGCCATCACCGGAGCTTACGGTAAATGAAACCGTCATGATGTCTTCGCCAAGAACGTCTGGAGTGAACGTGAGCCAACTTGTGGCGACAAAATCTGGATCTTCGCTTAGGAGATACTCATCTATGTGCGTTCCCTGGAGCGTGGCTGAAATGGCCTGAGTGGCCGAACATGAACCGAGGTTGATGCTGACATTGGTTGGAAGAATTGGATCAGGCGTGCTCGATCCACCTCCTCCTCCGCCCAAGCTATCGTTATCATCGTTGATAACTGCCACGTCAGAGGGGTTGAGGGTGTTGAAGGCTCCGTCAGCAGAGGTTGCGGCAGCCAACACGATGTTATAACCAACCGATCCATCGATCACAACATCATCAACGCCTGTCACAGTGACTGTTTGTGGGGTGTCCCAATCGCCATTTGTAAACGTAAGCGATGCAACGCCGACGGTGCCTTCGTCCGTATTATCGCTTGTCAGTCCGGTGGTGACATCGTTTGACGGTTGGGCATTGAGGACAACGGTGAAGGTAGCAGTGCCACCGGATTCGGTGGTGTGTCCAGAGATGGCGGAGACAGTAAAGCCTGCGGTGTCGTTGTCAATGTTTGTCACACTGACGTCACCCGGGTTGATGCCGTTGTAGTCACCGTCAGCTGAAGTGGCAGCGTTAAGGACAGCGTGATAGGCAATATTCCCGTCGTCGAGGAAGTCATCTACACCCGTGACCGTAACAGTTTGTGGGGTGTCCCAGTTTGCATCAGTAAACGTTATGCTGGCAGTTGAAAGCGTACCTTCGGATGTGTCATCGCTTGAAAGTGTGATGGTGACATCGGCGGTTGGTTGTGTATCAAGTACTACAGTGAAGGTTGCGGTGGTCCCAATTTCAGCTGTATTTCCAGAGATTGTAGAAACGGTAATTCCCGGAACTGCAGAGGCAGCTGCGGTGAAGGCGAAGTTATCTACGGCGGGGTTATTTCTATAGTCAGTAGAGAAGAAGGTGGCGCCAACACGGACCTGATCATCAGCCGCATCCCACCCTCCAGCAGCGACGAGATTACCTGCGGTCAGAGCATTTACTGCCGTACCAGACATCTGGTTATTTGCTCCGGCAGCCACGGCTTGAGACAGTGCAGTTTGCGCGTTATTTGATGAAGCGGCGGTCCAGGTGTTCGCATTGTCGCGGTAATACCAAACACCGTCAGTTCCGCTGTGAATGGCGGTGGAATTCGAAGCAACGTCACGCCAGGCGCCGCCGGTGAAGACGCTATAGGTCGATCCGGTACCGAAGGCGAGGGAATAGTAGATAAAACCAGAGTCGAGTGTTTCTATTACGGTTGTGTCTGTCAGGTCCGTCCAAGTTGATGAGTCAACTACTGAGCCCGTATCGGTAATGACGGTGTAGTAGTTGTCTTGTGTGACGCCGTAGCGAACCTCTTCAAGTGCGAACGCTCCAATTCCGTCAAAGCTATCAGGTTCAAATATTTCCGCCTCTAAAACCCAAATGTCACTTTCGGCATCAAATACAACGTCTCCACCTCCAACTGAAGAAGCGTATGTGGTTGTGAAATAGGCGTTTGCAATATCATAGCGATAAATATTGCCGTGAATTTCATTGATGATGAGAATGTTGTTCGTTGTATCGACGAGCAGTCCGCCGTTGACGAAGTCAGGGTCAGCGGCACCAGGATTTTCAAAAATTCTTAGCGTATCACCAGTTTCTGGATCAACTGCCAGAATTGTTTGGTCACCCATGATCCAGAGATAGTTATTGACGCTGTCATACTCCATCTCTGTGGGGTTGACAGGGGAGATGAGGTAGGTGCTGCTTGCGAGAGTTCCGTTGAGTGGCGCGCCAGTTGATTGATTGAGTCCTACGAGGATTGTTTGCCCGAGGTCATTGCCGGTTGTGACCCAGATGGCGTCATTGTTTGTATCGTAGGCGATGGCTGTGACGGTATTGCTAAAAGTATTGGCATTTACTAGTGGAAATGTACTTGTAGCAAGATCGGTGATATAGGGCGCACCAGTTGCGGCATTATATTTTGTAACTGATTGGATACTGGAGCCGTCAAGATTCCCCACCCAAATACTGTCATTCGCGGCATTTGCATCGTTTGCGTTTACAAAGAGAATTCTATTTGGGCCAGTATTTGTAGTAAAGGCACCAAAAACACTGCCATCGTTATTGAATGCGACAATTTCTGAGTCTACCGCATGCGTCATCCATACGCGGCTGCGTGTCGGCTCACTGTCATAGGTGACGTAATAGTTGTCAGTCGATGAGCCACCGGAGGCATGTGACGTGAGTGTGTCGGTATCAATTACGTATTCGTAAATATCCCCACTGTCACCAGCAAACCAAAGGGAATCATCGGCGGTGTTATAGACGATGTCCCCAGTACCACCAAAAGCTAGCGGGATCGGTTGATTGGTGGCAATAAAATCATCTTCAGTAAGTTGAGCTACCTGTCCGTTGAGGTCTGTTTTTGCAGCTGTTTGTTCAATGTAGTGAGTGGGGAAGTCAAAATCGACGTTATCGGCACTATTGTCGTTATCTAAGTTTCTTACGCTGATATCGCGCGCATTTACGCCGCTATACGCAGTGTCTGTAGAGGTTGCTGCCGCTAGAACGATCGTGTAATCAATGCCTTCGTCATCGAGAAGATCGTCGACTCCTGTAACCGTTACAGTTTGTGGGGTTGCCCAGTTGAGCGTTGTGAAGGTGAGGAGAGCGGTTGAGACTGTGCCTTCTGAAGTATCAGAGCTTGTTACCCCAATAGTTACGTTGGCATCTGGTCCTTGATCTAGTACTACGGTAAAAGTAGCTGTGCCACCAGCTTCAGTGGTGGTGCCAGAAATATCTGTGACCACGATATTTTTTATAAAGGTCCAGTTCGTGTTATTTCCGGACGACGTACACTGATAAACGCAGCTGGCAGGAGAGACGTTGACCCATTGGTTATCTTGGACGTCCAGCGAGTAAAAATCGTACGTTGTGCCATTAAAATCTAGCAAAGCTTGAACTCCGACGGTGCTGCTATGCACCGTCATCACGACGGAGGTGTTGAACATGCTGAAATCGCCGTTGATGACCAATGTAGTCCCCGACTCAAAGGTAATGTCGTCGCTCAAGATGTTGAGGTCGTTGAATGTTGGTCCACCGTAAATATATTGTGTTCCACCTTGAAATTGAAATTGTCCAGCGTTGTTATTGAAGGTTCCGCCAATCAAATCAAAGTCGCCATCAGTAGCTATGTAGGTGGTGGCATCGCTAGCTTCAAACGTACCTTGAGTGATAATGATGCTTCCGCCAAAATACGTAGTATTGCCAGCGCCCGTATCGTCATACGTAGCGCCTGCGTTATCAAGATTTATGCCTGGAAAGCAGACTGAGCCACTGTCACTAAGCGGCGGGGCGACGGTAATGGCAGCAGTCACGTGGATTGTTGTTGACCCACATGAGGTAAAGGCTCCGAAAGTTGTTTGTTGGGAAAATGTTCCCTGAACTTCGATTGTGCCGCCGTCAATATACCCTTCGTCGAGAAGTAGCTGTCCTGTAACCACCAGGGTATCTCCGGTTGTAATTGTGACCCCATAGCTGTCTGAAAACGTATCAATGTTGAGATCGGCTAAAGTAAGTGAAGTATCGACATCAATGGTTAGATTACGGCGATTTCCAATTTCAATTGTTCCGCCATTTGGATCAAATGTGGCTCCAGCGGCAATAGTGAAGACGTCAGTTTCAAGAAAACTGGTGGTTGTACTACCCACAAAAGTCGTACCGGTGCTTGCTTCAAAGGTTGAGCCGTTCGAAACGATCAATGACCCACTGATCTGTGTTGTGCCCGTACTTCCGTTGAATGTTCCACCATCTTCAACGGTGACTGAGTTATCAAAGGTCACGGTACCTGCCGTCATAACCAAGCTTCTCGCTGTTGATAGCGTGACGCCTGGAAACGCACCGCCGCTCACGGCATTGATGTCGCCCGCACCGGCAGATACGAGAATGGTGCCGAGACCACCATCAAAGTTTGCGGTATGTGTAATGGTGCCGCGAGCATCAAACGTCAGGTCAGCTCCGATGTTTCCTTCGGTAAGTGTGAGTGATCCAAGCACAATGGCGGTTGTAGCGCCACCTGAAGCTTGAATGTCAACTCCATCATTCTGTGCTGCAATTTCGACGTTATTAAGGGTTATTGCGGTTGTGGCATAGAAGCCGCCAATAAATTGCGGGGTAAATTTAACTGTTCCGTTGTTGTGATTAAACGTTCCACCACTTGCTAACTGAATTGTGTTGATCGTCATGGTTCCGCTCGGTGCGGTAAAGGTTGCGTTTTCAAGATACATCGATCCCGCGTTGGTCATGTTATCGGAACTTCCTGTAAACGTTCCGCCGTACATTTCGATACTGCCGCTATCCGTTATCAAACTTCGATTTTGGGTGATTGTTCCAGTGAATCCAGCCTCGACGAGAATTCCACTAACTGAGCCAGCAAAGGCAGGATCGATGGTTGAGCTTGTATCCGAAGTTCCTGGGCTGAAGCGCGCAATGTCAAAAGCTCCCGGGCAAGTGTTGCTCGTCCAGTTGGTACAGGTGCTCCAAAGCCCGTCACCACCACCGTTGTCCCAAGTGTAGGTTGCTCCTTTAACGCCAAAAATATTCCACCCAAGCACGGTGGCAAAGATTCCTATAGCAATGAGTGCTCCAAAAAATTTGCGTCCAGCCAGTTTCCTCATAAACTCTTTGCGCACACATAATTATATCAGGAAGCTGGTGGGTTTTTGTTACTTATCCTTGTTTACAGAAGGGC
>JAUPWK010000084.1 GCA_030916555.1 Patescibacteria group bacterium
CAATCAACGGTCCTGGAGCTTCACCAATTGCTCGGTGCACCGTCACAAAACCCTCCTGCTTTACTTCAGCTGCCACCAGAACCGAAGTAGCATCAGCCACCACCTCGCCAAGCGTAACCGTGCTTCCCGTTACCTCTATCGGTGCGTAAACACGTACCTCAGTCTTTGGCGCAAAGGCGATAAATACACCAATCCCAACAAGCAGCACGGTCACAATTGCCACCCCAAGCCAATCTCCTTTTTGTAACCCTAAACGCGCAATAAATTTATCCATACAAGGTCTTGAGCATCAATCGCCCCGTAATCAACAAACGCATCTGCCGTACCCACCCGAACCTCATACCCACCGTCGTAATGATTCTGGGAGATGTACACAACATCATCAAAACCAGCCTGCCGAATCACTTCACGAATCCAAGCCTCATCTTTGTCTTTCTCGCGCATAACTAAATACCCACGTCAGGCAAAGGTGTAAGAATCTCTGGACCCTCAGGCAGTAAAGCAATAGTCACCTCAAAATGGGCGGCCCAGCTCCCGTCTAAAGTAACTATAGTCCAACCATCCTCCCCCGTCCCCACTTCATCCCCACCCAAGGTGAGCATTGGCTCAATTGCTAAACACATGCCGGGTTTCAGCTCAACGCTTGGAAAGCGCTTGCTCACATAGTTAGGCACATTCGGACCTTCGTGGACCGCATGACCCACCCCATGGCCCACCAAAGACTTCACAATGCCATAGCGACGCTGATCAACAGCTCCCTCAATAGCCCGGCTAATATCTTTAACGCTCTTTCCAACAATCGCCTGTTCCACTCCCGCCATCATGGCGTCCCGAGTTGCAAGCATCAACATTTTATACTCATCTTTGATCTTCCCAACAGGGACCGTTACCGCCATGTCAGTACACAAGTCTTTGTACCAGCAACCAATATCAAGTCCAACAATATCGCCTTCTTCAAGGACAACGGTTCGATTCCCTAGCCCATGTACCACTTCTTCATTCCGTGAAATACAGGTCGTAGTTGGAAACGGCGTACTCCCCCCAGATGTATAACCCTTAAACGAGGGCCGACCTCCAGCATCCTCAATAACCTTAGTAACGATACCATCAAGTTCCTTCATGGTAACTCCCGGCTTCACAGCATCTACCGCAGCCTGAAGCGCCCGCGCCAAAATCGCCCCGCCCTCACGCATCGCCTGAATTTCCTCTTGATTCTTTATAAGTGCCATATTGCCATCAAGAGTAAACAGAAAGGTGAAAAGAGTAAAGTCGGTCTAACCCACATTCTCAATCCCAAATACCACATTAATTCGCTCCGCGACCTCGTCAATTGTCCCGACACCATTAACCACCCGCACCAACCCACGATCTTCGTAATGGCGAATCATGGGGCGCGTATCATTTTCGTAAATCTCCAAGCGGCGCTGAATGATCTCCGGCGTATCGTCATTTCTATGCTCAAGCGCCGCACGCTTCATAAGCCGCGGTAATGACTCCTCGGGCGGTACATCAATCACCAAAACCATGGTGGGTGTCGCGTATTTTTCAAAGGCTAAAAATTGCTCTTCATTTCTTGGAAAACCATCGAGAATATAACCTCTTTGCGTATCTGGAAGCTGTAAGCGAGCATCAAGTACCTTTATTGCAATATGATCCGGAACCAACTGTCCAGCCGCTTGAATTGCCCGAATCTCATCCGCCAGCTCACCCGTACCCTTAGCGGTTTCACGCAACAGTTGTCCCATGGAAAGCTGCGGGATGCCAAGCTTCTTTGCTAAGAGCGCGGCCTGCGTTCCCTTACCACAGCCCTGAGGTCCCAAGATCAAAATCTTATGCATAAGAAAAACGAAGATGAGCTAAACCCTAGGGTTTAGCTCATCTGTTTGTTTATTGAGAGTTTCTATCACAACCGCTTTAGACATCGTAGGAGCGCATCGTGAGCTGTGCTTCAGTTTGCTTCACCATGTCGATGATAACTGAAACCACAATGATCACGGAAGAACCACCCACCAGGAGATTAGGGTTACCGGTGACCTCCTTCATCACGACAGGCAACACCGCAATCGTACCAAGGAATACCGCACCCGCCAAGAGAATACGGTTAACTACCCACTGTAGGTAATTAGCTGTTGGCGTACCTGGACGTACCCCAGGAATAAAGCCTCCTTGCTTCTGCAAGTTTTCTGCCACCTTCTCAGGCTGGAACACAATTGAAGCGTAGAAGAACGTGAACATGACCACGAGACAGAAATACACAATTGCGTAAAACCAGCTTGCGGTAAAAGCAGTCACGACCCAGGTCGCCACATCGCGAACCACTTGTGTTCTTGCATCAACAAAGAACTGACCGATAAGTGGTGGCAAAGTGATCAAGGACAAGGAGAAGAGAATCGGGATCATGCCACCCATGTTAACGCGAAGCGGCAAGCTTGAAATCACCTTCGTTCCACCGTTCGTACCACCGCGAGCATATTGGACCGGCAAATTGCGCTGACCCTCGCTCACGAATACAACCGCGATCACCGTCACCGCCATGAGCACGACGAACACGATAATATCCATCATCTGAGCACGGGTATATGTCGCCAATGTCTGAGCGATGAAGCTAGGAAATGCAGCGATGATACCAGCAAAAATCATGATACTCATGCCGTTGCCCATTTTCTTTTCAGAAATAAGCTCCGCCATCCACATGAGGAAAATCGTTCCCGCCGTCATGGAGACTAAAGCAATCACGAGATCGAATCCGCTGATCACAAGCCCTGTGGACTTATTAATCAATGTGACTAAGGCATAGCCCTGAAGTAAACAGAGCGGTACCGTAGCAAAACGAGTCAAGCGATTAATCTTCTGTCTTCCCTGCTCCTCTTTCTGCATCTCTTCAATCGAAGGGAAAATCATGCCGAGCAACTGAAAGATAATGGAAGCCGTAATATACGGAGCCACACCCAAAGCTACTACCGAGAAGTTCTCCAACGTACCTCCAGAAAAAACGTTCAAGAGTCCCAAGAACTGATTTCCCGCCAACAACGAAGATAAACTTGAGGCATCAATACCAGGAACAGGAATATGGGCCGTCAAACGGAAGATCGTCACTACAGCCAAGATAAACAAGAGCCCATTCCGAAGCTCAGGGGTTCGGAAGATACGCAGGAAGAAATTCATAGGACGCGCCAATGTTAGGCCTCAACCTTGCCTCCAGCCTTTGCGATCTTTTCAGCCGCGCCAGCAGATACAAGACAATTCTTGACCGTTACCGCTACTGTCAAATCACCCTCGCTCAACACCTTTACCTTTGCACCTCCATCCTTAACCATGCCTTTCTTTGCGAGGGTACGTGGAGTGACGACCTCATTGGCGATAAAACGCTTGCTCAAATCACCAACGCTGACGATTTGCACCTTCTTTTCAAGCGAATTAAAACCGCGTACCTTTGGCGTAGCCAAAAGCGTGTGGCGCATACCAAGACGCTTCAAACCACCAACACCGGAACGAGAAGTTTGACCCTTCTGACCACGGCCGGCAGTTGTGCCCTTTGATCCAAGACCACGACCAACGCGCTTCTTATCTTTTGTTGCACCCTTCGCAGGGCGCATAGAGTGTAATGTAATAGCCATATATAGAGATTAGGCGGAAGCCTTCTTACTCTTCTTGGCTTCGAGCATAGCTTCGGTTGGCATACGCAAAGCGCGCAGTGCCAAGAAGGTAGCTTTAGCATTGTTGATTTTGTTTTTTGAACCCATGATCTTTGACACAGCGTTTGGAACACCGGCCAATTCAAGAACGACACGCGTTGGACCACCGCTCTTCAATCCAGTACCTTGTGGGGCTGGCTTCAAAAGCACGGAGGCTGCCGCAAACTTACGGAAAATTTCGTGTGGGATGGTTTCATTCACGAAAGGAACTTTAACCATGTTCTTTTTAGCTTGACGGAAGGCCTTTTCGATAGCCATTGATACGTCACCGCCCTTAGCGACACCAAAGCCAACACGGCCACGGCGGTCACCAATCACAAGGCTAGCGCGGAAACGCATGCGCTTACCACCTTTTGTCACACGAGTAACGCGAGCGAGCTCAAGAATTTTTTGCTCGAATTCGCGAGGCTCGCGAGCAGCACCGCCACGGCCACCGCCACCTCGGCGATCACCACCACGATTACCACCCTGCTGGCCACCCGTGCCCGGACCGCGGCCACGACCGCGATTCTGTCGTCCATCAGCTGGCTTAGCTGCTCCGGCTGCTGGGATAGAGTTTTTTACTACTTCGTTCATATAGGCTTAGAAAACAAGTCCAGCTTCACGGGCGGCTTCAGCAAGCGCCTTTACACGACCGTGGAAGAGATAGGAACCTCGATCAAACGTGACCGTTTGAATGTTGACCTTTTTCGCGGCAGCAGCCAATTCGGCTCCTACCATTGCGGCGCGCTCAAGCGGCTTCTTCTCGGCCTTAACCTTGAGATCGCTCGCAGCAGCCAACGTGCGGCCGGTCGTATCGTCAATCAGCTGAGCTGAAATATGACGATCCGAACGGAACACAGACAGGCGAGGGCGCTCTGGAGTTCCCTGAACGCGAGCACGTACGCGGGCAGCGCGGCGCGCGGCGCGGGCACGTTTTGCAAGAATTTCTTTGCGGTTCATATCAGAGATTATTCGCTCTTAGCGGCCTTACCTGCCTTGCGGCGGATGACTTCATCGGTGTACTTGAAGCCCTTACCCTTGTAAGGTTCCGGCTTCTTGAGGGACCGAATTTCTGAAGCTACACGACCCACCAACTCAGCGTCGGTAGACGTCAGCGTCAAAACGTTGTTGTCAATTTTAGCTTCTAAGTTATCCGGCAAATCGTAACGGACCTCGTGTGAAAAACCAAGTGAACACACCAACACCTTACCCTGAACATTCATGCGGAAACCAACGCCGTTCAATTCAAGTGTCTTTGTGTAACCCTCAGTCACACCCTTCACTTTTTGAGCAAACAATGCACGCATCGTTCCCCAAACAGCACGATCCTCAGATTCTGGATCATCAACAGTAACATCAACGCGGGTCTTGCCCTCATCTTCAGTCACAGCCACATGAGCGTGCGGATGCATCTTCAACGTAAGCTCTCCTTTAGAGCCCTTAATCACAACGTTGTCGTTGCCAACCGTGGCAGTGACGCCAGCTGGGAGGAAGATAGGTTTTTTACCAATGCGGGACATATGCGTTAGTAGACTTCGCAAATAAGCTCACCACCCAAACGGCGCTTGCGAGCCTCTGAGCTGGTCATAAGACCATTTGGTGTCGAGAGAATTGCAAGACCAAATCCTGAACGGACCGCCTTCAACTCTTCAGCCTTTACGTAAACTCGGAGTCCAGGCTTACTGACACGCTTCACAGCTGAGATGCGCGGACCATGCTCGTCATACGCAAGCTCAACGCGGAGCATAGGATGAGCACCTTCGGTATAGCTCTCAACATTCGCTAAGTAGCCCTCGCCTTGCAAAAGCTTGGCAATGGCAAACTTCATTTTTGACATCGGCATGCTGACGGTCTTAGCGTGCACGGTAGCACCGTTACGCAGACGTGTGAGCATGTCGGAAATTGGATCTGTCATCATAGGATTACCAGCTTGCTTTTCGAATACCTGGGAGCTCACCAACGTTAGCGAGTTCACGGAAGCAGATACGGCACAGACCAAAGGCGCGCATAAAGAAACGTTTACGTCCACAGCGCCAGCAGCGATGTACGCGACGGGTCATGAACTTTGGTGTCTTTGCGGACTTGGCGATTTGATTCGTTGTTGCCATAGCTTATTTCTGGACTTTGGAGACGAAGGGGAACCCGAGACCTTTAAATAAGACGAGTCCTTCTTCATGAGTCTTAGCCGACGTCGTGATCGTCACCTGGAGACCGTGGAGTGATTCCACTTCATCCGGTGGGATCTCAGGGAAGGCGGTATGCTCCGTGAAACCGTAGTTGAAGTTTCCGTCCTTATCCACTGACGACTCCGGAATACCGCGGAAGTCACGGATACGGGCAAAAGCCACATTCGCCAAACGGTCAATGAAATGCCACATGCGATCACCACGAAGGGTCACTGTAACACCCACCACCGAGCCCTCACGAACCTTGAAGCCAGCAATTGACTTGCGAGCCTTGGTCTTCATGGGCTGTTGACCCGTGATTTTACGCAAGGTCTCGACAATAGTGTCGGCGAACTTTGGATCACGGCCCTTACCAAGTCCAGCGTTCACAGTCACCTTGATGACACGTGGAATCTCATGAACGTTTGAAAAACCAAACTGTTCTTTGAGTGCTGGAATGACAACCGATTGCATTTTTTCTTTAGAGTTTTGCATACCTACTTTTCGGAGATCAGGGCAACCTTCTCGATCCGAATCGGCCCATTGTAATTAACGCGCTGTCCAGGCTGCTGACCTTTGGCCTTCATGTGGCGAACGGTAGCATTAATGCCCTCCACCACGACCATTCCGAGTTTTGGCAAAACTTGAGTAACCTTGCCCTCTTTGCCCTTATCTCGGCCGGAAAGAACGCGAACTTTGTCGCCAGTCTTGATCTTCATAGACAAGGGTTAGAGCACCTCTGGAGCCAAAGACACAATCTTCATGAAGCCTTCGTTGCGCAATTCGCGAGCGACTGGTCCAAAGATACGTGTGCCTCGTGGTTCCTTAGTGGCACGGTTAATAATTACTGCCGCGTTTTCGTCAAAACGAATGTAGGAACCGTCTGGACGACGGGTTTCCTTGCGGGTACGAACAATTACGGCGTGAACAACGTCGCTCTTCTTAACGGCGTTATGAGGAGCTGCCTCCTTCACAACAGCAGTTACAACGTCGCCCAAACGAGCGTAACGCTTCTTGTAGCCGCCGTGAACACGGACAACTTGCAGTTTTTTTGCGCCGGTGTTGTCAGCAACGGCAATCATGGCTCGATGTTGCAACATACGGTTAGACTACGGAAGCCTTCTTATTAATGGAAACGACGCGCCAACGCTTACGAGAAGACAACGGACGAGTTTCCTCGATCGTTACTTCGTCGCCAGTCTTGGCTTCGTCACCCTCGTTATGTGCGAGGTATTTGGTGCCCTTGATGTAGCGCTTACCGTACTTAGGATGAACAATGGTACGAACGACCGAGACCGCAACGGTCTTTGTCATCTTGTCCGAAACCACCACCCCAGAAAGGCGTCGGCGCTTGGCAAGTTGTTTGTTAGCAGTTTCCATATATTAGTCTTGGACCTTGAGGGTACTAATCTTGGTCATGATGCGAGCAACGCGTTGGCGAATCTCGCGAATCTCACGGACGTCCTTTACCTGGTTTACAGCGCGCTTCATGTTTAAAGCGTGCAGGCGAGTGCGGTCCTCAGCTAACATTCCAGCTAGCTCAGCCTGGCTCTTGCCTTCAAGTTCTTTGAAGTTCATAGGTTAGGCGCGAACAATGATCTTCGTCTTCACTGGCAGCTTGTAAGCAGCCAATCGGAATGCCTCACGAGCCACTTCGTCAGTGACACCATCCATTTCAAACAAAATGGTTCCGGCACGCACTGGAGTCATGTAGTAATCCACACCACCCTTACCCTTACCCATAGGCGCTTCAGCACCGTGGTTGGTAACTGGGTGATCTGGGAAAATACGGATCCAGATTTTGCCTCCGCGCTTGATAGCGCGAGTCATGGCGCGACGTGCGGCTTCAATTTGACGAGCAGTGACCCAGGCCTCAGTTGTGGCCTTAAGTCCGTACGTGCCAAAAGCGACGTCGATTTTTTGCGTGGCCACGCGATCACCCTGAGTGTGACGCTTGTGCCACTTGCGATATTTCATTTTCTTGGGGAGCAACATAAAAGGATGCTACAAGATTTGATTACGAGCGAGCTGGAGCACGGCGAGGCGCACGAGTGCGCGGTCGCTCTGCTTCAGCTGAGGCCTCTTTTTGAACTTCCCCACCGAAGACATCGCCACGGTAGATCCACACCTTAATTCCGATCACACCATACACCGTATTTGCACGTACGCGAGCGAAATCGATATCGGCACGCAAATTGTGCAAAGGAATGCTTCCGTGTGAAATAGTTTCCGTTCGAGCGATTTCAGCACCGTTCAAACGACCAGACAACGTGAGTTTAACTCCCTTTGCACCGGCCTTCATCACGCGCTCAATTGCCATTTTCATGGAACGTCGGAATGGCAAACGCTTTTCAATATCCTGAGCAATTTGCTGACCAACGATCTCTGAGAACAACGTTGGGCGAGAAATTTCCTGAACATTGATGTTCAATGTAACGCGACGACCGCGGTAGAAAGTCTTGAGAACCTTTTTCTTCAAGTCTTCAATCCCGGCGCCAGCGCGACCAATCACCACACCCGGCTTAGCAACATGCACCGTGATGGTGAGCTGCTTTGGAGTGCGCTCAATGTCCACGTTATTCAAGCCAGCTTCCTTCAAAGCCTTACGCATGAATTCGCGAATTTCCACGTCCTCCTGCAAAGCAGAGACGTAATTCTTGCCACGTGCGAACCACTTGGAATCCCAAGAGTAAACAGTAGCGAGTCGGAAAACTTTTGGATGTACTTTATGACCCATAGGATTACTTGGTGGTGGATTCGACGCTCGACTTCTTGGTCGTCTTGCGAGTGATCTTTGGCTTTACTGCTTTTGGAGCAGGAGCTTCGACTGGAGCGGACTCACCTTTTGGGCTTACCCAAACCGTGATATGCGACATACGCAAGCGGATCGGAGTCGCGCGACCCTGAGCGCGAGGCGTAACGCGCTTAATTTTCGGACCCTCGTCAACGATCACGCGAGACACAACCAAGCCTTCAGCTGACATCTTGTGGTTATGTACAGCGTTCGCCACGGCTGAGTTAATCGCCTTCAACATTGGTTGAGCAGCCTCCTTCTGATTGAACATGAGCTGCTTACGTGCCTCCTCAACCGTGAGACCACGCACTAAACCAGCCAAGAGGCGGGTCTTGCGCGGAGCAACTCGGATGAATTTTGCTTTACACATTACTTCCATATTGAGGGGCTAAGCTTAGCGACTAAGCTTTTTATCTGCAGCGGCAGGAGCGGCAGCGGCAGGAGCGGCAACCGCGGCAGCCGTCTTACCTGCGTGACGCACGAACTTACGCGTTGGAGAAAATTCTCCCAAGCGATGACCGACCATGTTCTCAACTACACGTACCTGGATGAAATCCTTACCGTTATGCACGGCGAAGGTGAATCCCACCATGGCAGGAGTAATCTGAGATGCGCGAGACCAGGTCTTCACGACGGTTTTATCGCCCGGGCGAAGCTTGCTCACCTTCTTGAGAAGATGATCAGCGATGAACGGGCCCTTTTTGAGACTTCGTGTCATAAGATGATTTCGCGTTAGATGGTCGCGTTCTTGTTCTTGCGACGATGGATGATGAACTTATCAGAACGAGTATTGCGACGCGTTGCGACACCGTGTGCGTGCTTACCAGTTGGAGTCTTCGCGTACTTGAGACCGATTGAGTTGCGACCCTCACCACCTCCGTGTGGGTGATCAACTGGGTTCATTACCTTACCGCGGACGGTTGGACGAACACCACGATGACGGGTTCGACCAGCCTTACCCCAGCGCACCAAGTGCCAGTCAGGGTTTGAAACGATACCGATCGTGGCCATGCATACACGGTTCACGCGACGCATTTCTCCAGATGGCAAACGGAGCGTTGCGTACTCACCTTCGATAGCGAGAAGTTCGGCAGCCGTACCGGCACCACGAACAAGCTGTCCTCCCTTACCTACGTCCATCTCAACGTTATGCACTTGCATACCCACTGGGATCTTCTCAAGTGGGAAACGGTTACCTGGAGTTGGTTCACCCTTTTCTTTTGATGAAACGATGACATCTCCTACCGTGAGACCCGCAGGGGCCAAGATGTAACGCTTCTCACCGTCCTTATAGGCGAGAAGAGCCAAACGCGCACC
>JAUPWK010000085.1 GCA_030916555.1 Patescibacteria group bacterium
AACCAGCTTAGCGCCCGCTCCAGTTTTTGACCTTCAGATGGTGCGATCTGAGATTTTACAGGATTTTCCAAGTCTCGATGTAACTGTGAAAGCGTAGGCCTACAAAACTCGTAGAATGACTACGAGTTTTGTTATCCACCGACGTAGTTTTAAGTATACCCCAGGGGGGTATACTGCGGCCATATGCAATCAGCACAAAAGGCAGGCTTGAAGCGGCGTCTCAAAATTCTTGAAGGGCAGGTGAGGGCCTTACAGGTTATGGTTGAAAACGGCGCGTACTGCATTGATGTTATCACTCAAACTTCAGCAGTGAAACAGGGCCTTTCAAGTGTTGAAGATCTGCTCATGGAAGGTCACCTTGGCGGGTGTGTACGTAAGCAGATGCAAGCAGGTGAACATGACCGGGCCGTGGCGGAAATTTTACGGGTATATAAGTTGAAACGTAAATAATATGGCAAAAATAACTGCACATGTCAGTGGTATGCACTGCGCGTCCTGCGTTACAAGAGTAGAGAAAACACTCGCCAAACAACCCGGTGTTCAAGATGTGGCGGTGAATTTTGCAACTGAAGAAGCGCGACTCACCGTAGCTGATGAAGCCGCTGATTTAGAGCACTTGTCAGAATCGCTTAAACCATTTGGCTATGCGCTTCATCCCAAGCAAACAGATGTAGGGTCCGCTTCACCGGAGATGAGTATGAATCACGGAGGTCAGCATGATCACGCGAGCATGAAGATGAATGAATTGTTAGATTTGAAAATGAGAGTCGTCACGATTCTTCCACTTGTGTGTATTGCGGCTGCAATGATGACTTGGGATATTGCAAGCAGCTTGTTTGATGGAGTTCCAGAAATGTCCTACGTGACGCAAGAGTTTTTTCACCATCTCTTGCCGATCATGGCTTCATATGCCTTATTCGTGACAGGTCGTCCGTATTTGCGTGGACTTTGGATGTTTCTGCGTAAGGGTATAGCGGATATGGACAGTTTAGTTGGACTTGGAACGGTATCCGCATTTTTGTATAGTTTCATTGTAACTGCTTTCGAACAGCCTCTAGCGTCTTACCTCGACGTATCGGTCACATATTATGATGTGACAATTGTAGTCATTGGGCTGATTACGCTTGGTAAGTATTTGGAAGCGCGAGCAAGGATGAAGACCGGGAACGCCATTAAGCAACTCATAGGTTTGCAGGCTAAGGGTGCGATTGTCATTCGGAACGGGGAAGAGTCGGAGGTAGAACTGTCGCAGGTGCAAGTAGGTGATGTTGTTGTGGTAAAACCGGGTATGAAAATCCCGGTTGATGGCGTGTTGCTTGAAAGCGTTGCATACATTGATCAATCGTTATTGACAGGCGAGCCTTTGCCAGCCGAGAAACATGTCGGGGATCAGTTGTCGGCAGGGACACTGAACACCACGGGGCACTTTACGATGCGCGCGACCAGCATTGGTGCCGATACCCTGCTGGCGCACATTATTCGGCTTGTGTCAGACGCGCAGGGATCAAAAGCGCCGTTACAGCGCTTGGCTGATAAAATTGCGAGCATTTTTGTGCCGATCGTGGTTGTTATTGCGGTGCTGACCCTTGGAATATGGTTGGGAGTCGGGAGCCAGTACCTGCCATTTTCACAGGCGTTATCATATGGTCTGGTGTCATTTGTGAGCGTACTTGTTATTGCTTGTCCATGTGCTTTAGGTTTGGCTACCCCAACTGCCATTATTGTTGGAGTAGGAAGAGGAGCGCTGCGAGGGATTCTTTTTAAAAATGCTGAGGTCTTAGAGCGGTTACATAAAATGAACGTTTTAGTCATTGATAAAACGGGTACGCTCACTGTTGGCAAACCAACGGTACGGGAAGCTAAAGCGGGGGATGGTCTGGCGGCTACAGAAGCACTCGCGATTATAGCTAGCCTAGAATCTCGCTCTGAGCATCCACTTGGTCAAGCGGTGGTTGAGTACGCTAAGCAACGAGGCGCTACATTATTGCCGGTCACTGAGTTCAAGAATTTGCCTGGACAAGGTGTTCAGGGGGTTGTTGAAGGCAATCTGTATTATGCAGCCGGCCCTGGGCTCCTGAAACAACTTGGCGTAACTACGCGTATAGATCTGACGGAGAGATCTGCTTCAACGTTGATTACCCTCACCGACGGCAAGACAGATCTGTATGCGGTGGCGCTTGGGGACGCTCTAAAGCCTGAGGCTAAGGCGGCTGTTACAAAGCTGCAGAGTCTGGGCATACAGGTAATTATGGCTTCCGGTGATAACCTGGCCGCGGCTCGAGCGGTGGCTCAAGAAGTAGGGATCACGGAGGTGTTAGCGGATGCGCTTCCGCAAGCTAAGCTTGAAAAAATTCAAGCCTTACAGGCAGGGGGTGCGGTGGTGGGTATGGCGGGTGACGGGGTAAATGATGCTCCAGCGTTAGCGCAAGCGGACATTGGCATTGCGATGGCGACCGGTTCCGACGTATCTATCGAGACAGGTGATATTACTTTGCTTCACGGCGATATCCGAAAAATTGCGGAAGCCGTAGCACTCTCTAAAGCTACCGTACGGACCGTGCAAGAAAATTTATTCTGGGCCTTTATCTATAACGTGATTGGTATGCCGCTTGCCGCCGGACTCTTTTTTCCAATTTTTGGATGGCTCCTCTCGCCGGTATTCGCGGGGTTTGCCATGGCGATGTCGAGTGTATCGGTGGTGAGTAACTCGTTGCGTCTCAAATACAAAACTATTCGGTATGACCGATAAACGGACTACAACGCTCTACGTAGATGGCATGCATTGCGCAGCTTGCGAGTTTTATCTTGAAGATACACTTGGGGGAGCGCCTGGGGTTTGCAAGATTAAGGCCAATTTAAATCGGGCCGAGGTAATCCTTGAGACAGACGGCGTTAAAACTGATGCAGACTTGGCTCGAGAGTTAAGCAGGCTTGTCGGGGATCGGGGTTACGCTTTACGCACGAGTCCTGTTTCACATCAAGGTTCATCTCGTGAGTTTCTTATCGCCTTGCCGGCGGCGATGTTTGTGATTGTCGGTTTCGTATTTCTTCAGAAATTAGGGTTCGTGCAACTTATTGGAGCGGGGGAGGTGTCATACGCTACAGCGATATTGATTGGTCTCATTGCTTCCGTATCTTCATGCTTGGCGGTAGTTGGCGGTTTAGTTCTCTCACTCGGCGCTACGGCCGCAAAGACTGGTGCACGTTGGCAGTCGCAGACACTCTTTCACGTCGGTCGATTAGTAAGTTTTTTCGTTTTGGGTGGCGTACTTGGAGGAGTTGGAAAGCTCTTTCATTTTGGATTAATCGGAAATACGGTGCTTAGTGTGATTGTTGCGGGGGTGATGTTGGTGCTCGGACTAAATTTGTTTGACACTTTTCCGGTGTTTCGACGGTTGCAAATTAAAATGCCAAAGATTTTTGCACGTGAAACGACTCTCATGAGTCGGGCACCATCACACCTGGCTCCGTTGGCTGTTGGGGTACTCACTTTTTTCTTGCCCTGCGGTTTTACGCAATCAATGCAGATTTACACGCTTTCAACCGGGAGTTTCTTGGTAGGCGGTCTCACCATGCTCGCTTTTGCGCTTGGTACCTTGCCTGTCTTGGCACTCTTATCCTTTGGTGCCTTTGAGTTTGCGAATAAGCCATGGAAGGGCGTATTCTTCAAGGCGTCAGGTTTGGTTATTATTGCGTTAGCGCTGACAAATCTGTGGGGGAGTTTGGTAGTACTTGGTATTCTGCCGCCCATTTTTTCCTTTTAGTATGCAAAAAGATACAAAGATCGCAGCTGCCTTTTGTGCGAGCACATTAGCATTACTCCTATTGACGCGAATTTTTCCGTTTGGAAACACCCCGAGCGTTGATACGCCGCAGACTGTGAGTATAGAGAATGGTATTCAGGTGATCACGATTACTGCTAAAGGTGGTTTTTCGCCTGAACATATTGAGGCAAAAAGTGGCTTGCCAACTGAACTCCATGTAGTCACGAACGGCACCTACGATTGCTCTTCCACGCTTGTGATTCCGTCACTTGGGTATAACGAAGCCCTAAAGCCAACGGGAACCGAGACGATTACACTTGCTCCTGAGCAGGCGGAGGGAACATTGAATGGAACGTGTGGCATGGGCATGTACTCGTTCGACGTCGCTTTTAAGTAACCTGTAGTTATGTCAAAAATTGAGCGACCATATATTGTTGTTGGAGTATTAATGCTCGTTCCCGCTATTATCTGGATGACACTGCAGCCCTTTGGGGAGCGCTGGTCAGATGCGGTGATGGTGCTAAAAAGTTTGAGTCAGCTGTCAGGAATTTTTGGGTTAGTGCTGTTTTCGTTTACACTCATGTTGAGTGCTCGGTTTCCGTGGATGGAAAAGATCATGGGGCCGTTGAATAAGGTATATACCGCGCACCACACACTTGGGACAGCGGCCTTTGCGATGCTTTTGACGCACCCCATCTTTGCCCTCGTGAATGCTATTGTTCTCCAGAAACCAAACCTCGCAAGATATATTATTCCCGGTTTGGATAATGCACTCACTTGGGGAATTCTCGCTCTCTGGACGTTGATTGTGCTCATGGTACTCACATTATATTTACGACCACGCTATCCGCTTTGGAAAAAGACTCATCAGTTCTTGGGGTTGTCACTGTTCTTTGCGGGACTGCACAGTTTATTTATCACGAGCGATGTCTCAGCCTCTCCACTCTTGCGTTGGTATCTTCTGAGCGTAGCGATATTCGGCATTGTGTCTTATACCGCGTATACGTTGCTTAATTTTGTGACGGTAAAGCGATACGCGTACGTCATTGATAAGATTGATCGATTATCTGATGCGGTCATTTCGGTCCATTTGAAACCCGGCGGACAGGCGCTTGTGTCACAACCGGGACAGTTTATCTTTATTCGTTTTAAGATTGAGGGTAAATGGTCAGAGATCCACCCATTTTCTTTAACGGAGAAGGCGGGGCAGCAGGGACTTGGCGTTTCCATGAAGGTTCTGGGGGATGATACGGCTAGATTTATGCAGGCCTTGTCTGTAGGTGTACCCGCCCAAATTGAAGGTCCATTTGGTACTTTTGGTGCTGAGATGGAACAGATGCCGCGTCTTGTGTGTGTGGCGGGAGGTATCGGAACAACACCGTTTCTTGCCTTACTCCCGTCCTTAGGAGAGGAGCAGTCGGTGGACGTTTATTACGCCATTAAAAATAAGCCGGAAAGCGTGTATTTGCCAGCACTTCGCAAGTTGGAAGAAAATCGGAAAGGACTGCGTATTATTCCATGGCTATCTGACGATCAAGGCTATTTGACCGCCGATATCATTAAACAGGAGAGTTCCTTAACGAGGGATGATCACATCTTTTTGTGTGGACCACCGGGCATGATGAAGTCTTTGAAAAAGCGCTTTATCGCACTCGGTATTCCTAAGGAGCATCTCCATTCTGAAGAATTTTCATTTGAATAGTTTATGTTGAAGAAGTTGGCATTATTTTTGCTTATCGTGTTTATTGGGGTAGGTGCTGTTGGTTTGTGGCTGTCTTTTTCTTATCCAGCGGAAAGCCCAGTAATTACGGAACAGACTTCACCAGCAGAGATTCAAGAGCCGGTCACGACATCCCCTGGAGAAACGCAGGCCTCTGGCTATACTGCGGTAGAAGTCGAAAAGCATGCTACATCGCAGGATTGCTGGCTTATTGTGCGCGATAACGTGTATGACGTCGACGCATTTATTTCAAGCCATCCTGGTGGCGTTGATGCGCTTTCGAAGCAGTGCGGAAATGAAGTTTCTGATTTGTTTGCAAGCATTCACTCTAACCGTGCTTGGGATTTGCTCGGATCGTACAAGATTGGAAAGTTGATTGAGTAAAAGTCATTTTCTGGTTAGTACAAAATGCAGCTAGGCTGCATTTTGTGTTTGTTCAATATGCTATGCTTTTGGCATATGTTAATTTCTGAAGTCTATAGGAGGAGACCAAAAACCGTTTCTCCAGAAGAGAGTATTGTGAGTGTGATTCGGCGAATGGAAAAAGCCGACGTGAATGGTTTTGTTGTAGTTGATGACCATAAGAAGGTGGTGGGGGTGATTAGCTTGCAGGATATCGCTGGCGCTATTGTCCCGAGCGAGTTTAAAGACAACCCTGGTATGGCCATGGCCATGTACAAAGAACATTTTTTTCATGATCTTTGTCATGAACTTGAGCAGGTTCCGGTGAAGAAGATCATGCGTAAAAAATTTCTGAGTGTAAACCTAGAAACCAATATTTTGGCAGTCTTGGCCGATTTTTTGGTGGGCGATTTATATATCGTTCCAGTTATTGAAGCTGGGAAACTTATCGGGATTGTGACGCGTTCAGAAATTAAAGATGCGATTCAGTCGGGCATGACCCACTAACTATGCTCTCCATCTCTGCGTTAACTGCGATTATTGTTCTTGTTACAGTGTATTTTTTCTTGATCACGGAAAAGATCGATAAGGTTATCGTGACCGTTATTGGGGCCACATTTTTGATTCTGATTCAGGAGTTTAAAACCGTCGATCACACCTCGCAGGAAAACGCTTTACAGTTCGTGAGTCACAACTTGGACACGCTTGGATTCGTGATTGGGATGATGATCTTTATCAGCATTTTGCGGCAGTCGGGAGTCTTTGAGGCGCTGGCGATTTGGCTTGTAAAAACATTGAAGGGTAGACCGACATATTTACTGGCGGGTATTGGCTATCTGACGTTCTTCATGACCATGTTCATCTCCAATATCCCTACGGTGCTTATTTTGAGTCCAGTGTTGATTGTACTTATTCGTCAGCTCAAGCTACCGTTTTTCCCGTTTTTCTTCATTATGATTACCATGGCGAATTTGGGCGGTGCCATGACGCCAATTTCAGATCCGACCACGTATTATGAGGCTAAAACCGTTGGACTCGGTTTTATGGAGGTGGTTATGAATTCCGGTGTGGTCGTGCTTTGTCTTTCAGTGGTAAGTACGATATTTTGTCAGTTGGTATTTCGACGTCAACTTTTAGCGGTAAAAGTGTCGCCAAAAGATGTGGCGAAATTCAAACCAAGCGCTGCTATCAAGGACAGACGAATTTTAGCGATTGGTTTACCAATGCTTGTGCTTGCGATTGTGGTTATGGCACTTAAGGAGCAGATCGCCTTACAAACGGGGGTGACCTTTGATAACGCTACAATTATTCTTGCGACTGCCTTTGCGGCCATGTTGATTTTCAATGTCAGTCCAGCAAAGGCCCTTCACGAATTCGTGGGTTGGGAAATCGTCTTCTTTTTCTTGGGTCTGTTTGTTGTGGTGGGTGCGCTTGATTTTACGGGTGTTATTGATATGTTAGGGACTCAGATTGTGGCGATCACCGGTGGTTCATTGCCAAAATTGCTGGCAGTTATCACTCTTGGATCCGGCGTGTTATCAACCTTCATTGATAACGTTCCCTATAACATCACGATGGTGGGGGCTATTCAGTCTATGGCCGAGTCGGGAATTGCCGTGTATCCGCTTTGGTGGGCGTTAAACGTGGGAACGTCCGTAGGCGGCGCCGGATCAATGATTGGAGCCGCGTGTAACGTGATTGCTCTTGGGATAGCTGAAAAAGAAGGTTTTCACACCAGCTTTTTAAACTATCTTAAATACGGATTTGCCCTAGTGTTGATTAATGGAGTGGTGGCTTACGGAATTTTAGCTCTGAAATTTTTATAGACAATAATCAAAATCGCCGGTTGTATACCGGCGATTTTGTGTTTAGATCTTCTCACCGAAAGCCTCGTCTTTTACGTCAGCCACGGCGTCAGCTTTGGTTTTGTGAACGGTGCCGTCAAGGTGATTTGGCGGTACGTAGACGGTAATGATCGTTAATGGTTCTGTGCCAGTATTTAGGATGTTGTGCGTGGTTCCTGGAGTTACGACGAGCACGTCTCCAGGGTTCAGCGCCGACTCTTTGCCATCAAGTATGGCTTTGCCTGTACCCGTTTGGAAATAGAGAATCTGTTCAACGTGAGCATGTGTTTCCTCTCCAATGTCGCCACCGACGGGGATACGCATAACAACGAGCTGGCTCTTGCTTGCAGTAAACAGAACGGTTCTGAAGTTCTCATTGTGTGCGGCTGCTGCAGCGACGTTGATGAGATAAGACATGGATGAGTTTAAGCGAGTAAAAACGTTGCTTAGGCTTTGGATTCAGAGCTCGTGGGGGAGTTTTGCGCTTTTTCCGGCATTACGAGCGCCGCAATGAGATAGACAAGTCCACCAGGAACAAAGCCTGAAAAGACAACGACGAGGGCCCATATAAGTCGCAAAATTGTAGCATCAACCTCAAAGTACTCCGCCAAACCTCCGCAAACACCAGCGATTTTCTTGTCAGATGTGCTTCTATATAGTTTTTTCGTTTCCATATATAAAAAGCTTAGTCGCAAATCTTAAAAAGCGCCAGTACTGTTTATTTTCTCCGTTCTGACTCCTTGATGACGAGATAGTAATTTGGAATTCCGCCCGTCATTCCGCCTTCAGAGCCGGGACAGTACAGTTTCTTGTAGCCATTTTTCTCAAAGAGACTTAAAATCTTATCTTTGTCAGGATTGTTATCAAGGATACGGGCTATGCTTGTGTCAGCGTGTTTTGCCTGTTCAATATCCCAAAGCGCAACGTCGAATAAGGCCTTCGCGAGTCCCTTGCCCTGATGTTGCCGAAGTACTTCAATCTGATGGATATCAATGACTTTCTTAGCATGACGAAGTTTTTCTACAAAGACCTCAAGATCGGCATCCTCAAGCTGTTCCTTCACGGCTTTCCAATCTATCCTCGCGCGCCAATTTTCTAACTTTTTTTCCTCATACGTGCGTGCTCTGTCTCGAGCAGAAAGTAGCTCTTGAGCTATGTTTCCTCCGACTGCTTCTGAGTAAATTAATGTTCCTTCTTTTCCGACGTATATATCGTCTTTGGTGCTGTCTGAAAAGGAATAAAACTTTTGATACGCATCTTTTGTCTGTCGATCAAGCATTTTTTGTTTTTCGACGAGTTCAGGATGTTCCTCTAGATACTGCCTCTCCACCTCGTAATAGCGATGATCGATACTACGACCTGACGATGGGCTATCGGGAATGAAATCGTTTGGGAATGCTGGATCTGATTCTCGGAGACGGTCAATGACTGCACTCATGACCTTATGATGCAGAACATGTCTTTGCTCAACGATTGTTTGCACCTCTGCAATCGTTCGTTCGTTGCCCTCACTAAGAAGCTCGAGTCCGCCGATGCCTAAAGTGATTTTCTCAGCGTGTTTTTTTGAGTCAAAATTTGACGTTATCTCCACGGGAATACCCGTTTCACTAATGATCTGTCGTTCGCTACGTTTTGGTTTTGTGTAATTTTCTGTGTGATGCATTTCTGATTCAGGCATATGCAAAATTCTATCATTTCACATCGCATAAGCGAAGTTTTCGCCACGTGCGGAGACTCCTGTATATGGAACTATAAAACCCCCGACCACAGGGCAGGGGGGTTTAATCTTATAGTTCCTGAGCAAGTTCTTGTGCAAAGTGATCTGCCGGTCTGAAGCCGACATATTCCTGGATAACATTCCCGCCTTTGAATAATTGGAGGTTTGGAATTCCTTGTACTTTGTAACGGTGTGCAAGGAGTTGATGTTCTGGAAGATCTACATTGAGTTTGGTAATTTTAATCTTTCCTTCAAATTCTGTGGCAAGTTGTTCAAGAACTGGCGCCATCATTCGACACGGACCGCACCATGGTGCCCAGAAATCCACGAGTACTGGAATGGTAGATTGTAGTACTTCGGTTTCAAAATTGCTCGCGTTGAGTTCAAGTGGATTTGTCATAGGTTATTTTGAGAATGCTCCGTTGATTGGTGTTTTCAAATATGAAATACCGTTCTCTTCTTCGGGAAGATTTCCGGCACGGATATTAATTTGAATAGATGGAATGATGAGCCGCGGCATGTCGAGTTGCGCATCTCGTTTATTGCGCATTTGTATAAACTCATTCTGTGTGTGCGTGTTGACGAGATGAATATTTTCTTCTTTTTCTTGCTTTATTGTTGTTTCCCATGCGTATTCGGTTCTTTTCTCCGGGAGGTAATCGTGACACATGAAGACTTTGGTATCTTCAGGTAGCTCGAGAAGCTTTTTGATTGAAGTATGCAAAGTTTCAGCGTTTCCTCCGGGAAAATCACATCGAGCTGTTCCAAAGTCTGGCATGAAAATTGTATCTCCAACAAAAAGTGTATCACCAATTCGATACGTAACATCGGCTGGCGTGTGCCCTGGCGTGAAAATTACCTCACCCTGCAATTGTCCAAGTGTAAAAAGATCTCCATCTTTCCAGAGAATATCGAATTGATCTCCGTTCGTAGAGAGATTCTTTTCGTTGAAAACTTCCTTAAAGACTTTCTGTACGGTAGTAATGTTTTCTCCAATACAAACAGGGGCATTGAGCTGTTTTTTAAGATATTGCGCTGCGGTAATGTGGTCAGCATGCGCATGCGTCTCAAGGATGTATTTAATTTTGTATCCTTCCTTGCTCACCGTTGTTAATACGTTATCAGCACTCTCGTGGCTTAACTTTCCACTTGCAGGATTGTAATCCATGACACTATCAATAATTACCGCCTCTTTTGATTGAGGATCAGCGACAATGTGCGTGACGGTGAATGTTGCCTTGTCAAAAAATGAGTGTACGACAGGTGTATGCATACTTATCGTGTTAAGGGTAGTCCTGCGGAGGCCCATCCAACAATTCCATCTTTGATGTTCATGAGTTCTGCGCGTACCTCTGCTTGCATGAGCCATCGAATAGCATTGAGGCTTCTTGCTCCGGATCGGCACTGCACGTAGATTTTCTTCTTTCTCATGAATTCTGGTACGTGATTCGCGAGTTGATCCATGGGAATATTTATTACCCCGTCGATATGCGCCTCTTGATATTCTGCGGGAGTTCTGACGTCAATAAATAGAACATCTTGATCATGTTTTTCCGCCTCTAGGGCCTGAAAAAATTCTGTTACAGAAAGATCTTTATACATATTTAGCCTCGAATAATGCTAAGCAGTGAAGTAAATTCTTTGGCATTTTTTGCTGTCGTTATTGTTTTCGCGTCAACGAATTTGTGTTCAAGAACACAGGACACGAAGGCTTCACGTAGTGAAGCGAAGGATCGCGAAGCTGCATGCAGCGTTTTGGCGGTAGTGTCACAATCAGGATGCTCCGTTTGGAGTGACTGTTTAACCGAAGCAAGTTGTCCTTCTAAACGACTTATGTGTTGAATTACTGCTTTATAAGTTTCTTTTTTCATAGATACAACATCTATACCATATACCCCCAGGGGTATGCAAGGCACCCGGTGCATGGAGCCATATTCGGTTTATACATCTCAACAAAAATCCCCAGCGTGAATTGTGCGGATATACAAAATGGGCGATGGGGTTAGAATTCTTTGCAGAGGATGGTGATGCAGCAAGGTGATTGCGGCTGAGGATTCGTAAACGTTTATGCTAATATATTTGCATATGAAATCAGAAGCTGGCATGTCCCGGGTGCGGGAGCAAAGAGACGATAATCGACCATTTGCCGAAAAATTGCTTGAAGTTTGGAAGCAAAAACACCCAGAAATTGAGACCGTCACGGGCGCGGAGCTAAGGTCACTTGAACAAGCATCGGCTACGCGTGAAGCGGTGCTTGATGATTTGGAGCTTGTTGAAGCACTTGAAAAATACGAGATTGAGCTCGCTGACCTTTCCATTGATCAATACATGGAAGTAGATTCAGAGGTTCAGCCGATA
>JAUPWK010000086.1 GCA_030916555.1 Patescibacteria group bacterium
ATTTACAAGAGCCTTAACGATGTACTCAACAAACTGCTGGTCAAAATCCATACAAGAGTTTTAGATAGTTTCTCTACAGCCAAGTATACAGCATTTAGGCGGCTGGCTGCTCTGCTGGAGCTTCAGCCTTAGGCTTAGCAGCCTCAATGGCCTTGCGACGCTTCTCAGTCAAGCTAATATTATTGACCTTCTTGCCCTTCAAAAGCTTCTTATCAACAAACAAGTTGTGCAAACCCTTTGAGACCTCGGCGCCCTTAGAAAGCCAGTATTTAATACGCTCTTCATCAAGCACGGTCTCGGCGCGGTCCAAGCGTGGGTTCATCTGACCAAGAACCTCGATAGCTGGTGACCATGGGTCACGAGTCTTTTCCTGAAGAACAATGCGGTAATAAGGCTGCTTGCGCTTGCCGGTGCGTGAGAGACGGATGGTCAACATAGCAAAAATAATGAATAAAGTTGGCAGAAGAGTAACTTCAGGGGCAATCTTTGTCAAGGCCTGTAGGGGCAAAAAGAAATACGGGCTCCGACTTAACGGAACCCGCAGTGGGCAGTGCCAGGTTACGACCCTGAACGAACCACCCTGCACGGACGAACCAGATGCACCAGATCGTCACTATTCTTACCCAACCAGGACACGATATTCTGGCGGGCCTCAGTACACTCAGTACTGTCGGATCGAAACGCCTCGAGTACCCGTTCGATCTCCTCCGTCTGCCGCAGGTACTCCGTACGGTCCGTTTTCAGGAGCTCGTGCGGCGGCGAGGGAGGCAGGAACAGATACGCTATCCAAGCCGCCTCGTGTCCGGTCCAGGCATTGGAACGCAAACGCTCGGCAATCAAGGCGTAGCTTCCGTCCGGCCAAATCGGCAAGATGAACGGTTGGAAACGCTCGTTCATGTAGTCGGCGAACTGCCGCTCCATGCTGTCCTGCCCCAGACTCTCCAGCTTGCGCTCACCGCTTGAGACCAAGCGCAGGTAGTCGATCCACGCTCCGTTGCACTCATCCATCGTGGGCAAGCCCAGACTATGGGCGTGTGCGTCACGGAAAAGTTCCGCGAGCTTCCAGTCCCACAATCGATCGGTCCCGGTGGGTCGCATGAGCGCTTCGTACTGATACGCGATGGCACGGGCATAGATCAGGAACGATTCCATCTCGAGCGCTCGGGACAACGCAGCATACACCTCGTAAGCCAGGCGTAGGCCGAGCATCTTGGGGTCAAAGACGGCTTCATTCCCTCTCAACGCAAGCGCCTGCACAAAGTAGCTGAACGACGACTTGTTGTGCTGGAACGAATCGACGATGGTGTGTACATCGAGCCAGCGAGCCAGCATCCGACGCTGATTTCTCCCTTGATCCGGCACGGCGGGATACCCACCCTGCAACAGCCGGTCGTAGGAATCACGACTCAGACCGCAACACTCAGCCGCGAACTGCGGTCCGATACCGGTATCCGCCAAATTCTGACAGACCAACGTCCGAACAGTCGGGTGTTGGAAGATCGAGGCCGGATCCGGATTCGGCCTAGTAATGTACGAGCGCTCACGAAACACGCAATCAGGTCTGAACATGTCCCCCTCCACCTGGATTTTGAAGACTAAAAAACAATGCCACACGGCCTGTCAGTCGTAAAGCAATGGCGAGTATAATGTAGTGCATTATGGCCTCTACCTCGGGGAAATCGAAAAAACTGGAAACCATAAAAACATTGACACGACGGCGAAAAATCGATAAAGTCCAACGTTCGCTCACCGTGGAGGCACTGATGTCGAACACAGACCGCGTCAAGATTCTGTTTGTCCCGGCCGGGGGCATTACCCGGCTGGATCAGCTAGATCCCGCCAACACGCTGAAGCGCTGCGAACATGCGCTCAAAATGTGGAACACCAAGGAGTACGACTATCTGGTCGTCACGGGCGGCAAGTTCTTGAGTCCCAATATCCAAACCGCACCGGCCGGACAACTCATGGCCGAATGGTTCAACGCCCACGGCGTCAATTCAACACGCATCATCATCGAAGAGGACTCGCTTGACACGTACGAGAACATCAGTGGCAGCGTCATAGCCATGGAGGACTGCAAACTCAGCGATTCCCAGCGCTGGGACATCACCGTGGTCACCCAGTGGCAGCATTCATGGCGCTTCTGGATAAGCTTCTGGAACATGTACGGGATTCGCATCGAACGCGAGCCCCTGTCCTACCCCATGAGCTTCATGAGCTGGATCATGGAATTCGCCATGATCGCTTACCATTTCTACGATCCGTGCGGCACCGGCGTGATCGCCCGGAAGAATCGCGAAAATCGTCGTCGAGCAGCAGCTGGGGAATAACCTCAAGCCGCAAGACTCATGCGCCGCGTCAACGGAGAAAGTCTCCGAAAGACGCGGTCTTTGTTTTTAAAAGCTGAACGAGGCTGCGGTACAATGCTCACGATATGAAAATCGAATTAGAAAGAGCGAGGGCACAATTTGAATACGAACGCGAGCATCATGCCCGGATTTTGGCGGCGGCTCCAGGCGAAGATCGAGCCCTAGCCTTTTCTGAAGCCTACGATGGGCTGTATGCCGGCATGAGAGCGAAGATCTTTTTGGATCAGGAGACTGAACCTAAGCGTAAGGCGGTTCAGAAATTTAAATTACTCAAACGCTATCTCACTTCTTCAAGCCACGTGGCCGAATGCGGCCCAGGCAATTTTCATTTGGCCAAAGTGGTCGCACCACACGTCGAGTCTTTGGCGCTCGTCGACGTCGTAAACGGTAATCCAAAAGCTCGCCTACCCAAAAACTGTAAATTTTACGAGAGTGATGGCGTTCATCTCCCCACTAAGCTCGATGATCTCGATTTAGTCTGGAGCGCCCATGTCATTGAGCATATTCACCCTGAAGAAGTTTACGATCACCTGGTAGATGTCAGGCGCGCTCTCGCCAACGGCGGTAATTATGTAATCTTTACTCCCAATCGCTATTCCGGCCCTCACGACATCTCACGTAGGTTCTCGCGGACGGCCGAAGGATTGCATTTGAAAGAATATACCGTACGCGAGCTTAGACGAGCACTCAAACTTACCGGTTATAGCCAAATCCGTTCCTATGCTGGCGGAAAAGGTGTCTATGTTCGCGTTCCCGGCTGGTTACCCGTACTTGCGGAATTAAAACTCAGCCTGTGCCCGCGCTTTTCGCGACGCTTTTTTGCAAACCTTCTTCCCATAAAAGCACTCCTTGGCATCATTATCGTTGGCAAAAAGTAGCCAATAACAGCCACTCATGGCATGCTGGGTCCATGCCGGAACGAAGACCACAAGCTCAAGACACAAGCTCGATCGAAAGTCTATTTTTAGGTTTGCTTACACTCGGAATTGTTATCAGCATAATCGTATTTCGAGGCTATTTCAATATCACTTCCTTTAAAAATTTTGAACATACACTGCTACCTTGCCGTATTCCGATCACCTACGCTCTTGGTTCAGTTGATCAAAAATTTGGGGTCTCCGAAGAACAATTCGCCGCCGCTATAGCAGAGGCGGAAAAAATCTGGGAAAACGCCGCTGATCATAATTTATTTACTGCTAAAGAAAGCGGAGAGCTCACCATCAACTTAATTTACGACTACCGGCAAGCAAGTACTGACAAACTCATCGAACTTGGTCTAACAATTGAAACCAATAACGATAGTTACGAGGCCCTCAAAGCAGAATACGACAACACATACACTACCTATCTCGCCCAAAAAACTGAGCTCGATGCACTCCTTGCAACACATGAGGCCAATGTCACAAGCTATGAGGCAAGACTCGCCGAAGCAGACAGACAGGGTGGAGCAAAACCAAAAGAATACATGCAGCTTGAAAAAGATCGCCGCGCCCTCAACGAAGAGTCAGCGGCAATCAATGCCAAGGTGGCTGATATCAACATTAGTGCAGACACAGTGAACACACTTGCGGACGCACTCAATGAACTTGCAGATAAGCTCAATCTGACTGCTGCCCGATATAACACTATCGGCAATACTCTTGGCGATGAATTTGTGGAAGGTAATTTTGGTGCCAGCAGCCACGGTAATACGATAAATATTTATCAGTTCGAAAACCAAACCGCGCTCATCCGTGTACTTACTCACGAGCTTGGACATGCACTTGGTCTTGATCACGTCGATGATCCAGACGCTATCATGTATCGCCTCAATGAAAGCGAAAACGCCAGCCTCACAGAAGCTGACGTTTCGGCTCTCAATCATTTGTGTCGACTAAATTAAACTGACCCCTTCCAGCGTTTTAACGTTGGCAATTGATACCAGGTCATAGTCCGCAACAACCACGACATCTTCTTGTCTTTCAAAATCCGATCCAGCTTCAATCTATATTCATCTAAACTCACTCCCCCGTCCACAAACTGACCGTTCACAAAACAATAACTGCAATACTCGGTAGATTTCGAACCATCAGCATTTGTTCCACCGGATTCTGGATCTTTTGCTAGCGGCATGGCGCAGCTTTGGCACTGGGGTCCTGGTTTAAACATACAAAGTACCCTTAAATTTTTGTTTTAATCGCACGAATCGCCATGAACATCGGGATCTCAGTTCGGGAACGATTCTCAGCCTTCGCACGGGGACCAGAATCGCTATTGCGATGTGAAATCCACTCCTCAATAGCATCAACCATGAAGCCGGCCTTGGCGAGTTCTTTCATGTAGGTCTCAAGTGATCGGTGGTAAGAATACGTCACCTTGCTTTTAGCACCTTCCCCCGGGTTTGCGACGATTGGAATTTCGTTAGGCGTTAAGTACGCGTCAGTGCGGCGATACTGCAAACCGCGCTTCTCATCCCAGCCCCAACCGGTCTGACGAGGAATACGGAACATTGGATGGTTCAAGACGATAACAAATGCGGCGCCAGGTTTCAAAACCTTACCAGCATCATGGAAGACGGCTGCGAAGTCATCGATATTTTGGATGGCGAGGTTGCAAGCTGCACCATCAAAGCTTTTTGGATCGTAGTAACGAGCAAAATCAGTAGCGTTGGCAACCCGGAAAGTAGCACCCTTAATCTTCTTCGCTTCGGCCTGCTTGATGAGCGTTGAAGAGATATCAAAACCAAGCACTGAGGCACCGGTATTGGCAACAGCACGAGCAAATGAACCTTCGCCACAGGCAATGTCGATATAGCTCTTCCCCTTCACTGGGTAAAGCAAACGCAAGGCGCCCGGGAAAATAACTTCAGACTGAAACGTGTCCTCTTCTTTAAGGTGCTTACCGTACCATTTTGCCACCGGCTCCCAAGAGCCTTTAGTCTGGGTGCCAAAACGTGGTCCAACCTGCCCACGAGCCCCTGCTCCTGTTGAAAAACGAGGACGGCCCGAAGAGTTCGGACGGCGTCCTGGGCGTTTTGAGGCATCTTGTTGATCGTCGAATTGCAAAGTCATAAGACCAAGCAGCTTAGCAGAAACCAGGAAAAATAGCTAGCGACGGGCACTGTCCCCACTTGCGATATCCTCTAACCGCACTGAGAGCAATGAACTAATCCCGTCATCCCCCATCGTCACACCATACAATGTATCCGCCTTCTCCATGGTAGCGCGGTTATGGGTAATCACGATAAATTGCGTGTGCAGACGGAGTTCATTTAAGATGTTTGCAAAGCGGACAGTGTTCGCCTCATCAAGCGCAGCGTCCACCTCATCAAGCACCACAAACGGTGATGGGTTGGTCTCCATGATTGCTGAAAGCAGCGCGATCGAAGTTAATGCGCGCTCTCCTCCTGACAACAAATTCAAGGCCTTTAACTTTTTTCCTGGAGGCGTAGCTTGAATATCAATTCCAGCCACCGCATCTTTCCGATTTGAAACTCGTTGAGATATTTCCTCGTGCGACTCCTCTTCTTCTTTGTTATGTTCTTCCGCCACGGTTTCCATGGCTCTATCAAGAGACACCTTAGTCTCTACTGTCACCTCATCTTCACTCATCTTCACCAAAGAACATGACCCTCCCCCAAACAAGACTTTAAAGTATTTCTGAAAGTGCTCATTAATCTCCTTAAACGCTCGCTCTGACTGAGAACGAATCTCTGTATCAAGCTCATCAACGATCTTTTCTGTAGAAGTAATAGCCGCACGAATATCACCGACCTGGGTCGACAAAAAGGTAAACCGCTCATCGACTTCGGCATGCTCTTTAATCACCTCCGGGTCAATGCCGCCGATCATCTCTAACTGATGACGCACACGAATCATCTTGTCCCGCAACTCGTCAACGTTATTCGCACGACTTTCAGGTGCCATTTTTACAAGCTCGTCGATCACTTCCTGACCAACGCTGTCGCGTGCCTCAACAATAATCGCCTCAATACGCGTTTCAGCCCGAGCAAGTTCGACACTGTGCGCGTTCTTCTCGTTCTCCAGCTGCATGACATCAGCCTGCAACTGACGAAGTGATCGTTGAAAAGCAAACACCTCACTCTTCGAAGCCGAGGCCTCACGTGCCTTAGTGTCCATAGCCCGCTCCGCCTCTTTCACCTTAGCCTCCGCGACCTTAATCAAACTATTGGCAGCCTCAAGATCGGCCTTCAACTTTGGATCGATCTTAAAATCTTCTGGATTTGGCTTAATGAGACGGTCCCGCAACTTGCTCGATCGCCCGTGAGCTGATTCGATGTCTTTAACAATAGCGTCGAGCTCGGCCAACTCCTTTACCCCCCGCAACGAAACTAAGAGCCGCTCATGTAAACTCGCAAGTTCCTTCACCTCGCCGATAATATCGGTGAGCGGCAACGGCGCCCAGCTCGACTGAGCCCGGACTTTAGAAAGCTCGATCTCGCGTTCAATTGCAAAATGCGCCTTCCGTGCGGAAGCAAGTTCCTCCTGGGAGTTTTTATAGGCCGACTGAAACTCCTGAACGCCGCTCATGTCAGTCACCTTGCCCGCCTCCGCCTTCTCAAGCTCAACTAATTTGGCATCACCCGCAGCCAGCTCGGCCTTCTTCAGGTCGACCTTTTGAGTCGCAGTCTTCACTCGAGCATCGATACCGAGTTTCTCATCTTGCAGGTTCCAATATTGAGTACCAAAATAGTTCGCGGACAATTCCTTGAGCTCAGCCTCAACTTTTTCGCGCTCATTCAAACGCTTCACTTGGCGTTTCAATAAGTTCAGGCGGGGCTCAAGTTCCTGCAAAAGCATCTCAACGTCAGCCAAATTCTTGGCTGATCGCTCAAGTTTGAGCATCGATTGGTGGCGACGAATCTGCAAACCACGCACACCTGTTGCATCATCGAAGAAAATTTTGCGCTCCTCTGGAGAGGAGGTCAAAATGTGGTCAACCATGCCCTGACCAATAACAGCATACGATCGCTGCCCTACTCCAGCCTCAGCCAAAGTGAGTTGGACATCGCTTAAGCGTACTTCCGCTCCCTGCATGAGATAGCTCGATTCCCCATCTCGGTACAAGCGCCGCGTGATGGTTACCTCACTTGCCTCAATTGAAGGCATGCTCTTGTCTTCATTATTGAAGGTGAGAGTGACCTCGGCAAAATTCGCTCTTCCGCGGCCCTCAGATCCTGAAAAAATAATGTCTTGGGATTCTTTACCACGAAGTTGTTTCATGGATTGCTCTCCCAAGCACCATCGAATAGCATCAGATAGGTTCGATTTCCCCGACCCGTTCGGCCCCACCACTACCGTAAGCGGATTCGATCCCGCCTTGGGGGCGGGAAATTCAAGCACCGTTTTCTTGGCAAAAGTCTTAAATCCCTGAACCTCTAAGCGCTGAAGATACATAGTTGAAAACATTGTACCTAAGGCTTGTGAATTCGTCATTAGGAATGGGAAATTCGTTCAAATGGATAGATATAAAATTACCCGCCACATCCAGAATGGAAACGGCGGGTAGATTGAAGAGGGGGAAGGCCGAGCTGCTACGACCTCTTCCACTCCCGAACAGCCTTCTTGACCGCTCCCCAGTACCCCCAGCGAAAGCCGGGCTTGTCCTGCAAACTC
>JAUPWK010000016.1 GCA_030916555.1 Patescibacteria group bacterium
CTTTCGGCCATCCCCACTTCCTTTCCCACGACCACGACGGCGCGGACGGTCAGCACTTTTTGTGACTCTCGCAGGATTCATCCTCACCTCCGCACGCAGATTAATCTGAAGTTAGCGAACCGTCAATAAAACAAAACAGCCCGTCAGGGCTGTTTTGGGAACATTTACTCATCGCCACGCAATAACTTGAGAATGGTATCAAGCTTAGCGTTCAGCTGCTTGAACTGTTCTGAGGTAATTCCGTTTAATGACGGGCGACTGTCCGGGCGACTGTGTGGTCGGCTTTGGTAGGCTGACTTCTTTTCATAGAATTCAGATCCTCCGTCATGACGCTCACCGCCTTTTTCCTCGCGTACGTAGCAAGCGCTACAGAACACGGGCTTTTTCCCGTTGGGCTTGAACGGCACTTGGCACTCCTTGCCACAACCGCTACACGTAGCCGTATGCATGCTGTTATCAAACGGCTTTTTCTCAAATGACTTCTTGCTCTTCCAATCTCCGCCGCTCTTCCCAAAGGGTTTCTTAAACATAGTCGGCGAAGATTAGCCTAAAAAAGCAAATAAAGCAAATGTTTCGGCTACTTCTTCTTATTCTGCTTGGGTTTTTTGATATTCTTTCGTGCATTTTGACCTTTTGCCATATGAAAGTAAGGATGAATAAAACGTCACCAGCATAGCACCTTTATGCTAGTCAGAAGCGAGCAAGGTAAATTTTAGCCGACCAAGTACTTGCCCGCGTCGATTTTGAACCGTCACCCGCCACTTTCCGGGAGCAAGATTCTGTTTCTGGGTATAGCCTCGGTAGCCCTCAACACGCCCACCATGTACCACAAAATGAAGTAGGCCCTTATCTTCCCACTTTCCTGTAGCTGGATCCTTGTACTGCCAACGGTGATAAACGACAGTGCTCAAATCAGATGGGGCAAAAATAGCGGTGTAAGCAAAAATCGTATCCCCGGAAGAAATATGTAACGTTTGACCGGGTAATAAATTTTGCGGGAATGATTCGTCTTCCCCAACTAACGTATATTCATTCCCAACTCTTTCGACATCGTGATAAATACCAGCATCACGAATAGCAAGAGGTACCGGCGGAATAAGCTTGAAAAAGTAAAAAATATTCATGACAAAAAATACCATGAGCACAGACACGAATATCTGTTGGCGGCTTTGACGAATTTTTGGAGCAAGCAAGCCAAGACACAGCACAAAAGAGAGTACAAACAACGTACTCAAAAACCCACTCAACATAAACACCCAAGCGTTCAACGAGTGCAGCACAAAAGGCAAGAGCAATGAGAAGTAGGCGAGCAACACGAAGTTATAGACACTCAATTGCACTGCCGGACGCATGTAAAATTTACGAAACACCTCACTTGAAATCATCACCCCGGTAACAACTGCAATGAGCGGCCAACTTACAGAAAATGAGCCGCTGAACCAGTAGAATAATAAGGATGCGCTCAGCAGAGAGCCAAAAGAAATTTGTTCAACAAACGGTGCTAAAAATCGCAAATATGCAAATACAACCCATTTCGGAGGTTGTCGAAGCGCGTCATAAATGAGGCTATAACTAAAGGCAACTGCTGCCAAAATCACATAAAACAGTTGCAATTTTAAGTTCGCACCCATCTGTAGTGACCGAAATGTAACTACGTCAAACGCAAAACCAACCACGAGAAATCCTGGAATAAAAAATCGCTCGTAACGCTTATAAATCTCTTTCAAGCGTTTGTCTAAACCTAATCTCTGCAATCGCTCTTTGAGCACATGCAGGTATCATAGCAAAAAAATCAATCTCACTCCCCTACCACCGGACAAACCGCAAATTCACAATCTGGTGGCATTCGAAAAACTGTTGATCCATCTGGGCATGTCAATGTTCCGCCTGCACAGAAAATATGCTCCGGGGTAGAAGTCTCTAATGGCGACCCTCCCCATAACAGTATCGCTGCTACAAACACCGATAAAACAGCCAATGCCACTAAGACGAGTTTCATATACGCGAGCATAACACAGAAAAAGAAAAACCCGGCCAGGACGTCGTGTCCTGACCGGGAAGTGGTGTCACCTCACGCGCGGCGCGAGATGATGAGGTGTACTGCTACCAGTACTGCGGCTCGCACTTGGCTTCGACGCGCGGCCAGTCGCCGTTCTGCGCCCAGCAGATGGCGTCGCCATACTCGAAGGCGACCGGGGTCGAGGCGCCGTCGTACAGACCCTGGGGGTCGTCGATGACGGCACAGATCTGCGCGTCGATGTCCGTCGCGGAGATCTCGAGCCGGCTGCGGAAGGTGATCGGACCGTCCGGACCCTGCGGGATGTAGAAGTTGTCGACGGTGTTCCCGTAGTCGCTCCAGCCCGGAGCGTGCCGCACCGCGTTCGGCACCCCGATGGTGCTGTCGAACCAGATGTAGGCCGTGTTGTCGGTCATCCAGGCCACCCCGATCAGCTCACCGGTCTCGCCGAGCTCGAACGACTTGACGTTCGTGCCGGTGGGCCGGTTGGCGATGAACTGTGCGGTCTTCGTGACCATGCCGCTCGCGGCGCGCGCGGTGCCCCACATGTCGAGGGTGCCGTCGTCCTGGACGGCGCCCGCCACGTACCGGCCCACCTCGACGGCCGTGTAGGCGCCGCTCGAGGGCTTGCTCGCGTTCGTCACCAGGTTCTCGATGTTGTCACCCCAACAGGTGACGCCACCGCCGGAGATCCCGACCGCGCACCCGGCGCTCAAACCGATGCCGAGCTCGGTGAAGCCGGTGGTTGTCGGCACGGTGGACCCGAAGGTGCCACCGGTGTTGCCCCAGATGTTGATCTGCCCGGAGGAATCGAGGACGCCGTAACGCCCCGTACTGCCCGAGGACAGCGCCGAGTAGGGCGCCTCCCCGGTCGGGAAGTCGAGCACGGTGGAGTAGCCGAAGCAGGCCACCTCCGCCCCCTCGATGGTGATCCCACACGCCCACTCGCTCGAGCCCGTGCTCGTCCCCTCCCCGATCATGGGGTAGGTGAAGATCGGGTTCGTGAGCAGGAGATCCGTGGGGTACGGCGACTGGTTCCAGGAGTGGAGGACGTCGTCGGTGAAAGCACCGTTGTCGTACAACCACGCCACCGCAACCTCTTCGTCGGTGGGCAACGCCTGCAACGGACAGTTGTCCGGCAGCGGCGGAACGCACTCCTCCGAGAGCTCCGACACCGGGACACACCCGCTGCCGCACTCCTGGGCGATGGCCTCGCTACCGAGGCCACAGGTGAACGTGCACGTCGCCATGATCAAGCTGTAACGGAACATGTCACTCTCTGTCGGTGCCTGTGCACCGACGTATGATTTATTGGAGTTGCCGGGGCTTGGACCCGGAGAAATACGCGAGAGGCGCTCCATCACCCGCTCGCGGGCGCAAGACTATCAAAAAATCCAAAATTTGTCCAATGTTACGCTCCCCGCAAAAAGAAAACCGACCAGGACATCGGCGTCCTGGTCGGAGAAGTTTTCACCTCAGGCTGTACGTGAGGTGAGAATCGGCTACTGCGTCGGGTCGTTGCAGACCGCCTTGAGCAGCGGCGCGTCGGTGGACTCGCCCATGTGACCCCAACAGATCACGTCCCCGAACTGCCAGATGTTGTCCGGGTCGCTCTCGACCACCCCGCAGATACTGCCGGGCGCGTCGAGCTTCGTCATCCGGGGGGCGGTCCGGAACTTGACCTTGGTCTCGAACCACTTGGCGTTGGTCGCCGGGCAGGACACTCCGGGCTTGCACGGCGCGTTCTGGATGAGGGCGGTGTTGGCGCCACCGTCCGTGTGCATCCAGATCACCGCGCGCTTGTTGTGATCCACCCCGTCGTTCGGGTCGGTGTCCTCCATCCACGCCACGCCGGCGTGGGTTCCGGACTCGTTGAAGAACACCTCCTTCACACCCGCCCCACTGATGGTGGGCCAGTTGCTCCGGAAGGTGGCGGACGTCCCGGTGGCTCCCCACAAGGACAGGCTCCCGGTGGTGCTCACCGCACCCGCGGTGTAACGACCGATCCCGACCGCCCGGTAGTTGCCGGTGGTGGGCGCTCCGCTCACGATGCTCTGGGTGTTGCTGCCCCAGCAGTTCACCCCGGCGACGCTCGAGTCCACCGCGCAACCAACCTGGCCGTAACCGATAGCCAGAGCGTCGAACCCGGTGGCCGTCGGCCGGCCGGTATCGAAGGTGCCGTTGTCGCCCACACCCCAGATGACGATACCGCCGGAGCCATCGAGCGCACCGTACGTGCCGGCGCTGCTGATGTTGCCCAGGTGCCCGACCGAGATCGAGCTGTAGGGCTCACCACCGGTGGGACGGCTCGTGATCTGGCCCTCGCTGTTGAGGTTGCCCCAGCAGACGACGTCACCCAACGAGTGGTTGACGTCGGTCGCGGTCGCGAGACCACAGGAGTTCTCGTTCCCGCTGCCGGGCCAGGCCGCCCCGGCCATGTTCGGCTGGAGGTGGACCAGGCTCGGATGCTCGTCGGAGAGCTGGACGGTGGACCACTGGATCGATGCGTACCACTGACCGATCCCGGTCACCCACTCGACCGACGTGCTGTCGTCCGAGGGCACTGCCTGCAACGGACAGTAGTCCGGCAGCGGGTCGCATACGTCCCCGTGCGAGTACACCGGCAACGGATCCGGCATGGGATCCGCGAGGACGTCGTCCTCACAGATCCAGGTGTCGCTTGCGCAGGTGGCGAAGGCCACGTTGCTCCAGTTGAACGCGGCGAAGATGATCGCCGCCACGATGCTGCTACGCAACATGCCACACTCTGTCAGTGCTTTTCACACCGACGTTTTGGATTATTGGAGTTGGCCGGGACTTGGACCCGGAGAACCACGCAAGAAGGCGCTCCATCACCCGCTCGCGGGCGAGAGACTATCAGAAAATAAAAAATTTGTCCAGTCCCGTGCCTGGACGAAAACGCGTGAATATTTAAGCTTCAACAATTGCTTGCAAATTCTTAAGTCCGGCTTCAAAATCTTTCCCGATCATCTTATCTTGATTGATAAACAAGCTCAGTACCTGCATCAAAAGTGGCTGTTTTCCGGTCATGAGCCAGGTCACCTTCGTTAAATCTCCGCGCTCTTCAAGCGTTAGCATGGTTTCATTCTCAGCTTTGAATGGCTTAGTAAAACGTAAAGCAATTTTAAGTAAACTTGGCTCCTGCACCTCAAGCATCTCCATGCTGCCAGAACCCGTTTTCTTCCCTACCCAGGCATACTTGGCTCCGACACCCATAGCAGCGCCGGTGAACTCCTTGGTCATATCTGGATCCATTTTCTCCCAAGGCGACCACTGTCCCCAAAAATGAAAATCATGTAAAAGTGGGAAGATCTTCGCCGCAGAGGCCTTCATCTCAAGTGAACGCGTAATCGCAAATGTTTTAGCCATATACTTTCAGTCTAAACGATTCTTGACGGAAGTCAAAAAATTAACTATTCTCCGCGGTCGCAACCCGCGACCACAGGAGACAACCGTGTTCTTTCACTTCTTTTCGTTCTTGACCTTCGTGCTCTGCGGCTCGGCCCAGGCCGACGACCGCTTCGACTCCGTCCACATGGACAAGCACTGCGGCCCAGTGCCGTGGGAGGCCTACCAGGTGGCCAAGTTCTCAAGCAGCGGCGAGAACCACCAGGAGGTGGGCGTCGGCGGTGAGGCCAACGTACTCACGCAGACCGGCAGCGGCAACGTGAGCGTGAAGAACGGCAAGACCTTCGAACACGACGGCGAGTCCGTGGCCCTGCCGATCAGCGGCGAGCAGTGGACCGCCATGTACCTGACGTACATGTCGTGCGTCGTCCGGGTGAACAAGGGCGACGACGTGGGCGAGATGTGGAAGGATGCGCTCAAGGCCGGCGCGATCAAGAGCATGGACGACATCTCCGCGTTCATGCGCTCCGCCGGCACGCTCATGAACCCGTCCGCGGACGCGTGGTGGCGGGAGTTCAAAACGCTCATGAACAACGAATTCATGAACCAGAACGCGCAGCTCGAGGCCGTCGCGGGCAGCGTGGACAACCTCGAACAAGCGCAAGCGGATCAACAAGCTGCGCTCACCGCGCAAACCGAAGCGGCCAAGGCCACGATGGTGCGTGTGGACATGCTCTACGTGGACGTTCGCGAACTGCGCGAGCACTACATCGAGCTCAAGTCCGCGTACGCGGCGCTCGAAGCCACCTTCAACGACTTCAAGGCGCACGAGACCGAGCTCGACACCGAGATCGGTGAGCGCCTGAAGAAGCTCGAGAAGCAGATGGACGAGCTCCACGGAGTCGTCGAGATGCTCACCGAGAGCATCGAGACCAAGGCCGAGAACAGCTAGTACGGCCCCTCATGACCGGGTTAGAGATTCCGCATCGCCGCGCGGAGTCTCCCCGGTCTTTATTTGTCTATAATTAAAATGAACCAAATACTTGTAAGAAATGTCCGTATACATTAATCTCTTTCGGTAACTTGAAACTTTTGGAGTCCGAAATGAGTGCGTTCCCGACCGCCGAGGAAATCACCGCTCGACTGGCGGCAGAAGATGCAGCCAAAGTTGCCGCCATGCAACAAGAGGTCGACGCCTACCTGGAGCAAATCGCAACCCGCCTCAGAGCCGCGAACTGCAAGCCGATGCCCGATGGGTACTTCATGTTCACCGACTGCATGCCGCAGATTCTGTCGAACGATCGTGGCCGGCAAGTTGGTAGAGCATGGACCTACCTGAAGAATCGATTGCACATTGCCGGCTGGGAGCTCAAGCCTCCGGAAATGACGCACACCGACGCCTTGATCATTCGCGCTGTGCGCTGAACTGACGAGCAAGAAGCTAAACACTTCTTGCTCGATTTTTTTAGAGATAACTTTCAAAACGAATAAAGTGGCAAGTGTATCCGTCTGGATTTTTCTGAAGATAATCTTGGTGATAGGTTTCTGCCGGCCAGAAGGTGGTCAGCGGTTCAAGTGTGGTAGCTACTGGCTTAGGCCAGCGACCTGACGCATTTACCATTTCAATAAATCGTTCAGCTTCTGCCCTCTCAAATTCATCACTATAAAAAATCGCTGATCGGTAACTAGTACCAACATCATTTCCCTGTCGATTCAATGTCGTTGGATCATGAACACGAAAAAAGAAATCAAGTAGTGCTTGATAGGTAATTTTGGACGGGTCATATTCAATCTTGACCGCCTCGGCATGTCCCGGATGATTATCATAAGTCGGATTTGTCTTGTCTCCCCCGGTATATCCAACCTCAGTCCCAACCACGCCGTCGAGCTTTCGAATCAGCTCTTGCATGCCCCAAAAACATCCCCCAGCAAAAATTGCCGTTTTCGTCATAGACAAAAAGTATAGCTTAATCTTTTTAAAAAACGAACTCCCGCCGTGACAGGCGAGAGTGTAGGACTTTGACATCGATGTCAGGGATTCAGACGCACGCCTGCAGCATGTACTGGATCTGGTCGCAGAGAAAGTTGGGGATGTGGACGCCGTGGGGCTGTTTGGCCAAGTTCCCGGATTCGTGACCGTCCTCCTGGATGATCATATCGACACCGCTCAGGAGGAGCGTGCGGAAGTCCGCCGGAACGATGGCGTGGGGCAAGGCGGCGTGCAGACAGCGCAGCATCTCCTGCGTGTCACCGCACCAAGTCTCGGTAGTGATACCGATGGTATTCGATCTCCTGACCACGAGCTCCACGCGACCATCCGGATCGTGACGCAACCCCCATTCGCTCAAGGAGTCGATCCTCCCCTCACCGTTCTTGTGAGTCTGGGTAAAAGTGAACTGAAAGGTTCCATCGGCCACAGACATAGTGTCTCCAATCCCGCACTATGCGAGCTACTAGACTATAACAAAAACACCGAATTGTCAAGTATTAATTGATCGAGGTTTGTGCTCAATTCGATCGAAAATAAGAACATTACATCTGACGGCTATCGTAGGCCCAATGCAATAAAGCCTGACGTTGGACGGGTCTACAGGAAAGATCACCCTTACGACAATTTTTCTTGAGTTGTGCCACGTGTCGGGCTATGGCTTTCCAACGCTTAATCTGGCGATCATCTTCATCTGGCACACGCCTCCCAAGATAGTATCGACAATACCACTGGAACCAGCCCCTTGGATCATGCCTACGGTTAATCCAACCGTTATCTTGCCAAACCGCAAGTGGCTGACTGGCTTTCACCTTATAGAAATTTATTGAAGCATCATGCTTCCCAGGCGACAATTTTGCCCGCGTAAACCACGACTTCGGAAACTCTTTACGACAATCTGTCATGTAACAACCGCCAAAAATACCAAGCGCCAACATTTCTCGGGGTGTAAGCTGCGGCCGAAAGTCATCTCGAAAATTTCGCCCGCTTGGCGCGGTGAGTACATATGTATAGCCATGCTGCATGTGGTCATGCACGGTCACTTGTTTTGGCCGCCGAAGCGCAGACATAGACGCTTAGGAATTCAGGATCCAGAAAGCGTAATTAAGGTACGTAGCAAAGGAGACCCAACCCAAATACGGCAACAGGAGCCATGCGGCTGGCTTAGAAAATTTAGCAAAGAGTACTATTGTCATGGCAATGGCTAACCATAACAAGAAAATCACCGCAAGCGCCGCACCCGGACTGTGGAGTCCAAAGAAAGCCAATGACCAAAGAACGTTCACCATCAGCTGAAACGCAAACATACCGAGTGCCACGCGAACATCTGGATTTTTCGTACCACGTCTCCAGATCAGCCAAACTGATACGCCCATGAGTGCAAACAGCGTGGTCCAAACTGGACCAAAGACCCAATTTGGAGGAGAAAGCTCTGGTCGCGTTAAGGTAGTGTACCAAGTAGGAATTGCTGAAGCAGTAAAGAGTGATCCAACAATGCCGGCAGCTTCACACGCTAAAATTGCAATGGCAATCTCCCCCGCCATTCTTAAATAAGAAGGTTTTTTCATAACTCATCAAAAAGAATTTCAGTTTCCGTAAGCGCTGATTGAATAAGCTTTAGATCTTGAAATGAGATATCATTACCGCGCAAGTCAAGGAAGACCAAGGCTTGCAAGTTACCAAGCTCTAACGGCAAACCGGTTAATTGGTTATACGATAAATCAAGACGCTGCAATTCATGAAGCTGACCAATCTCAGCCGGAACACCCGTCATCTGATTATGACTCGCATCAAGCACCTGCAGTTCACGGAGCTGACGAATTTCACCTGGTAAAGCCCCAGACAGTGCATTGTGAGACAGATCCAACTCAAGCAACTCAGTTTGCGTTAATACAAAATTCGGGATATTCGTAAGGCCGGTATCACTTAAATCAAGCTCGGTTTCTTGCTTAACCGCTCCTGCAACACAACCCGATCCTAGCGATACGCTAAAAAAGACGGTCATCATGATCAAACTCCAAGTTTTCAGCATAGACTGCGCCATACACCGTTTAGCCTCAAAGAACAGACTAAGTATCTCATACATAAGGCACGCCTTCCCCACTCCCCGCTATCACTGCCGATCTTTGATCTCATTGTAACAATCTCTATGCAAAAATCCCACTCCACCGTTGAAAAAATCACACAGTCCGTAGGCTCAGTACCATCACTCATTCTGCACACGCTCAGTTTTGGAACCGCGTTCCTGCTTGGAGCGTTCCATCTTGCCAACTGGGATAGCGTCCTCCTCATCCTCACCACCATCGTGTCGCTTGAAGCCATTTACCTGGCTATCTTCATTCAAATGTCCGTCAATCAAAACACAGCAAGTTTGCGTGAAGTTGAAGTTGACGTGGATGAGATTCAGGAAGACGTTGATGAGATTCAAAAAGATATCGATGCCATTGAACAAGACGTGGATGAAATTCAAGAGGATGAAGCCGAAGAGGAGGTGCGTGATGCTGAACACAAAAAAGCCCTCGACGGCATCAGTCAGCGCCTGCATCAACTCCTAGAAGAGCTGGACGACCTCAAGAAGTAATCGTTCACCCTTACATTTTCGCCATTGCCGCAGCAAATTCTTCTTCACTCGCCTCTTCGCCATCAAGAAGTGCGAATGGATGCCGTTGCCAGTATGGCAAAGATTTCATGTTCTTTCGGGTGAGACGCTCAGCTAGTACCCGATCCCCATCCGCACAAGCTTCTGCAAAAAAATGAACTCCCCCCTCAAAAATAACTTCTGACGATTTAATCTGACCGTTCTCAGAATCAAATTTACACACGGCTCCATCCGGAGCCTGCATGCCAAAATCAGCTGCATGATCGCCAGTCAGTGGCATGCCGCACGTGATACAAGTAATATTTTCCATAGCTAGTATATTTTACGTGTTTGAGCTTGAATTCTATACTTCACGATTTTCTTGATCAAGGTTTTTGGCAATGGCTTATCTAATGGAAACTGCACCGTACCCCGGGAGGTTTTGTATTTTTTCAGATCATCGGCAAACACCCGAATCGCTTCCGATCCAGGATAAAACCCGATGTGCTTTTCATAGCCACCAAAATGTACCAAGTTTCCGTTCAAGGTAAATGTCGGGATACCGTAACCAATCTTTTCTCCCGCCTCTGGAGCGAGAGCACGAATCATTGCCCGAAGCTCGTGGAGCTTAGCTTGTGCCACTCCTGGTGCCCGCGCGATGTACGCATCAACGCTTTTTGATGTTGTTTCTGATTTTTTCATAACTTTCATCGGTTTTTTTGGCAATACTCAACCGTTGCTATTTATACCACCATACACAACAACACAAAGGAATACCATTCCCCTCATGCTCAAATTCAGCTACACTAGAGGTAAATAACCTCCCGCCAATACGTTGCGTCCTTATGCTTTGGGATTTTCTCTACAACTCGTCAGTCGTTGTCTCGATCTTCTTTTTTGGATTGAGTTGTTACATTTTTCTATCAGCAATCCGAATTCGCTATCACGTTTACTTGGGGAGAAAACTTGCTCATGAGGCAAAACCGTTCTCAAGAATCGTACCGAAAGACCGACGAGACCTCCGCATTCTTGTCATGGGTGATAGTACCGCGGTTGGTGTGGGTGCAAGTGAATCAGAACACTCTATTGCTGGACTCCTAGGTAAGAAATTCCCAAACGCAGAAATTATTAATACAGGCAGAACCGGCGCAACCACAGGCCAGGTTCTCAAACAATTTCGACGCATCGAAGGTGAATTCGATCTTATACTCGTTAACACTGGCAGCAATGACGTGCTTTGGGGAGTATCTCAAAAACTCACAAAAAAACATCTTAAAAAACTTTTAAGCACTGCAAAGAAAATCGCCCCAAGAATTCTTGTCACTGGCACCGGTGATGCTGGAATTTTGCCGTTTTTACCGAGCATCCTTAAATGGTACTTTGCGTATCGCACACAACTGCTCCAGCATATTTTCGCCAATGAAACTCGTGCCGCTGGCCCAAGCGTACGGTTTGTCGAACTTTTCAGAACGGAATGCGATCGTCCTTTTCTCAATAATCCTAGACAACATTTTGCTTACGATCTCGCCCATCCAAACGATGCAGGGTATGCTGCGTTGTTTACCTGTATAGAACTCGTGCTGTCTTCAGGTAATTGGCTCGCGACAAAGGCCAAGAAATCCAGCGTAAAATAATACACTTACGAGCCGTTCTGTATCTTCACCAGCTTGCCTTTATTCTTCACAATATTTTTGTAGTCCCACTGAATGCGTTTAGCCTGTTTTAACCAGCTGCGAAGTACGGTGACTTTTATATCTTTAACGGTCACGTATCGCATTTGTGCAGCCTTGAATGAACCTTCTGGTTGTAGTTCCGTATCTACAAAAGACTGCCCGCTCCAAAACAGCAATTGAACTGAATCCTTAAGCACGCTATAGCCAACCACGGGGTTGCCTTCCAGAAACCAGACCGGATGACGGTGCCACACCTTACTGTCAGCCTTGCTCATTTCTTTAGCAATAATTGCTTCGAGCTTTTGACAAATGAGTTTATTCTCCCCCTTTTGAACCGCGTTGTACTTTTGAATTTCGGTTGGCATAGAATTATTTTGAAGACTTTTTGCGCCGTGCCAAAATTCCCTTGATAGAAGGACTGAGCTTTTTATCGGTCCGATGAATACACCCGATCCAACAACACGGCCGACGCTTTCCCTCTTTAAGCTCAGCGATCACCCGTTCTACATGCTCATGTCGTGTTTCAATCTTTTTCACAAACGTCACCCAACAGATCCATTCGTTACGAGCAAGTGGGGTTAAGCCGTCCCAAATGCGTAACGCCGCCGCATCAGCAAGAAGTGCCGTTCGTAAATCCGAAGGCAATTGATGAACCGTACCGTTTCTTTGTGATTGCGTCGTCATAGTACGCATTTTATGCTTGGCGTAAGATTTTCTCCATCACCCTACCCTTCGCGAGCTCATCAATCAACTTATCCAGGTAACGAATTTCTTGCATCAAAGGCTCTTCTATATCTTCGACCCGAATACCGCAAATGACACCGGTGATCAAAGATCGAGCCGGATTGAGTTTGGGTGCCTTCGCAAAAAAGGTCTCAAAATTAACCTCCCGCTTGAGTGCAGATTCCAAACCCTTCTTTGTATAACCGGTGAGCCAATGAATAATCTCATCAACCTCCGCCTTCGTCCGCCCCTTCCGCTCTGCTTTGGCGATATACAAAGGGTAGATCTTGGAAAAGCTCATGGTGTAGATGCGATCAACCTTCATACTCAGACACGTCAGTCGTTAAAATGGTCTTCTTAGCGTCAACGATGACCTCTAATCGAAGTTGCCGTCTGTTCTGATGGCGGTCAAACCAAACCCGCGTCACCTCAATGCGTGAATCGGTCATGGAAAAACCCAGAGGCAAGCGACCGGACGTATAGCCCTCCTCCTCTGCGCCATGAATTTCCTCAAGAATAAGTGGGTAAGTATCGGAAAGCCATTTCGTTAACACACCCGCCTGATCAGGGGTGATTCGGCGACCAGTACGGCCCGATTCCAAAAAGAATTGGTGGTGAACGTATTCCTGAAACGCACCCACTATATGGTCAGCGTCCTGATTGGCAATTATGGATAAATGCTGTTGTTGAGACTCATCCAAAGAATATCGTGATGGATACGACAGCGCTTCATCCCGCGTATTCTGAATAACCTGAAATGAATCGATCATTTCCAAGACGCGACCACAATATGCATCCCACGCAGCAAAGTCGAGATTCGCATGTTCTTTTAACAGAGCCTGAACGGAACTATTCTCCTTAAGACGAACGAGCGTCGGGAGTGATTGCAGTAGCTCCTGATGATCCCGCTCAAAGTCCAGATAACGTTTATGAAAAGCTGGGTAATCTGAACCCAAGTATTGCTCCGCTGTACGCATGAGGTGCGTGACATTCTTATGCCGATCAACACGCTTTTTCAACTCACGCTCAACAAACACAAGTAAATC
>JAUPWK010000087.1 GCA_030916555.1 Patescibacteria group bacterium
CAGTAATGCTGAAACTGGAGATGGTGTTTTACTATGAGCATCCGGAAGCCACGTATGCATGGGAACAAAGCCAACTTTCGTACCAATACCTACAAACAAGAATACAAAGGCCCATTTAATGAGTCCCGCATTCACTCCCCCAGCCGTAGCAATATCGCGGAACGTCGTGAGTAGCAAAGAGCTATTCACGCCATTTTGACCAGCGGCATATGTGGTGAGCAAAACGCCGACCAAACCCAAACTAATACCAAGCGAACACAACAAAACATATTTCCAAGCCGCCTCAATTGCTGACTGTTTTCTGTAAAAAGCCACGAGAAGCGTGGTCGACAACGTGGTAGCCTCAATTGCTACCCAAAGTAAGCCCACGTTATTGCTGAGTGTAGCCACATACATGGAAGCCACAAAGAGTGGCACCATGGTGGAGTAATGGCGAATATCAGTTAACGAAATAATCCCCTCCTCATGCTCTCGTGCCAGATAACGATGCGCAATGATAGCGGACGATAAAGAAATAACCGCGATCAACACGAGCATGAGCGCAGCTAAACCATCGAGATACCACATCTGTGAAGGTCCAAATGCCTGAGCCACAGCAAATCCTGGCCAAGCAATATACACAGCCAGTCCCGAACTGATTGTCATGACGACCACACCAAGATCTCGAATCCGCCGTTCTGAAAGTGGAAGATAAACAAGCCCCGCACCCAGAACAAGTACCGCGATGAGAAGAAAAGGCAACATAGATTAATCGACAAGTTCACGGAGTTCGGCAGTATCCTCTACCGCGTATAACTCCTTGAGTCGGCGTGACAAAAGGCTCATAAGGAAGGCTCCAATCACAATTGTGAAGAAAATTCCGATCTCAGTCAGAAATGGAATCGCCCCAAGCGTCGCGGCCGCTAAAATCGTGATGCCGTTTTCAAGCGTAAAGAACCCGATAATTTGCGAGTACAAATCGCGTCGCACTGCCATCATGGCTCCACCCATGAACATGGCCGCAAATGCCGTTACCGTCAAAATGAGATCTGTCTGCTGTAAAGAACTTGAGATTGACATGCCGGCCATAACCGCGAGCAAAAGCGTAACCCCGGACAAAAAGTAAGTTGGTGCTGGCCGGATCATAGACGTCAGTCGACCGCTTAAACCTGACCGTCGAGCACTCATCGTTAGAATCACTGGGATGAGAATTGCCTTAAAGAGCACGACTCCCCCGGCGCTGAGAAACAAATGCTCGTCACCATGAAGTGCCATGCTAACCAAGAGACCGGCTAAACACAGGGACTGAAGCGAGTAGTAGCGCACAATCTGCCCGAGACGGAATTTTCCACTCCCAAGAAAAGCGCAAAGGAGAAAGGAGACAAGCAGCGCTACCGTCGAGACCTCAACTGAAGTAAAGGATGAAATCATAGAAGTTGCGACAACAAAGCCAAAGCTAAACCAGTCAAAGCCATAAAGAAGGCTCCAGTTAAAAACTCTTGCACACGGTAAAAGCGCATCTTAGCGATCGTGGATTCAAGGAGCGCCACAGCAAACAGCACAATCACCAATTTCACGAGAGTCATGAGGAGCGCGAACAAGATCGAGCCACCGGTCGACGTAGTCGTCATAAGCGGCCACGGCATCACGAAATTTGCGACCAACAAAGCAAATACTGTCAGCTTCAGTGTTGATGCGTATTCCATCATGGCAAGATACGGACCAGAGTAGTCGAGAATCATAGCCTCGTGCACCATGGTGAGCTCAAGATGTGTAGCTGGGTTATCAACCGGATATCGGGCATTTTCAGCCAAAGAAATCAAGATAAGCGCCACGAGCGACAAGCACAAATACGGTGCCGATGCGATCATGATGCTGACGTTTGAGGCGCTCGCAAGCATGCCGTCAATCGTAGAAGTGCCCGTAGCCAATGCAAAAGCTGCAAAAGTGAGAATGATCGTCGCCTCAAGAAGTGAAGCAATCGTCATCTCTCGGCTTGCACCCATGCCACCGAAGGCCGATCCCACATCAAGTCCCGCCATAACCAAAAAGGCCGAACCAAGTGCGAGTACAGCTGCTACCAAAAGAAAATTAGAAAAACTCGCCAAAACTCCCCCGCTTGTCACAAGTGGCAAAACCAGCGCCATGAAAACTGACGAACTGAGCACGATATACGGCGCCACACGAAACATCCAAGACGATGAGGCTGACACAATCGTCTCCTTCTTTAGCATCGTGGCGTAGGTGATATACGGCAACCATGGCGCTGCTCCATGCCGCCCCTGAAGCCGTGCTTTAAAAAAGCGCGTCAAGCCCACGGAGAGTGGCGCAAGGCTTAAAATTACTACTGTTTGAATGGTAGTGAGAAGAATCGGGTTCATAGTGCGATGATAAGCGTCACAAACAGCGCTCCAAGAATGAGGCCAATGTAAAACTGAATACTCCCGTTCTGAAGTCTTCCAACAAACTTGGCAAATTTGGTAAGCAAATGACCGGCTGGTACATACATACGGTCATACCAAACCTGACGCACCGTGAGCGTCATCGATTTTGAGGCAATCCAAGGATTCGTTGCTACGATTGGGGTGGTGATTACCGCCTTTTGCGTTCTCAAGAAAAAGCGGAAGAAAAAACGAATCGGGGCAGAAAAAGCCGTGGCCGTATATTCCATGCGCGGCGTAATTGGCTGACCGCAATCCCAAGTCTGATACACACGTTCATGTTTAACATCCGTAAATACCTGACGCAAAAGTGCGAGCACACCAACAATCGAAAACATGAGCACAAAGATGCTTAACGGTGCCAGAGCTCCCCCACCCGTAATTATTTGTTGCGCACCCGTATCCAAAACAGCCATATCAACCGCCCCAATATGGTGATATACAAACGGCGCAAACAATCCAAGCAATAATCCTCCAAATGCAAGCAATACGATGGGAACAACAGTGAGCAAGCCTGGTTCAATTGCGTTACGAGCCGCATCAGATCTTGGCTCTGCCAAAAAACCGATCGCATACATTTTGACCATGGCGAAAAGTGCCATACCGGCCACAAATCCGATCAGTGCCAGCATTACCACCAAAGCTACCGTCAGTGTTGGCGATGCAGACTGCAATGCTCCCACGATAGATTGTAAGAAAGTCCATTCGGCAATAAACGGTCCAAAAGGCGGCATGGATGCGGCCGTGAGCGCGAGTACGCAAACAGCTGCAGAAAACCGTGGCATTCGTCTAGCGAGTCCCCCCATATCTTCTAATCGTCTACTCCGTGACGCAGAAATAGCGACTCCTGCAGCTAAAAATAAACCCGACTTAAACAGCGCGTGCGCCAGGGCCAAAAACAAAGCGGCGTACAACGCAGCTTGCGTCAAATCAGCGCTACCTTCCTGTCCCGCCAGAAGCGCCACTCCAATCATGGCAAAAATCAATCCCATGTTTTCAATACTCGAATACGCAAGCAGGCGCTTCATGTCACGCTCCACTACCGCATAAAGAACACCCACAACTGCGGATAATGCACCAAGCGTAAGGACCGTAAGTGAGAACCACAGCGGTACGCCAGGCACCATGAACAGAAGAACTCTCAAAAAACCATACAAAGGTATGGTGATACCCGCACCAGCCATCAGTGCAAGTGCTGAAAACGGAGTCTCTCCATACGCTTCCGGCAACCAGACGTGAAACGGCACCAAACCGGATTTACTCCCGAAACCAATGAGCAATAACCCTAAAGCAACATAAAAAGTCGTCTGCGATAATTGACCGGTCACGACAGCTAAGACGGAGAAGTCGCTCAACAATGCGCCACCTGAAAGCAAGAAGAAACCGGCCATGATCGCACCAGCTCCAAGATGCGTCATGATCAGATACAGAAACGCCGCTTTTCGTGAGGCGATGGAGCCATCAGCAAGCACCAGGAAGAACGAGACAATCGACATGATCTCCCAGAAGGTCATGAAGCCAATAATGTTCGTAGACAAAATCACGCCCTGAAGACCAAAAACAAAGAGCGCCGTGAGAACATTGACCGATCGAATATTGTAATGGTGCGCCTGCTGCTCAAGATACGGAATAGCATAAATAGCCACAAACACCGTTACTACAGATACGATGCTGTAGAAAATTGCCGAAAAGCGGTCAAGGCCAAACACCATGTTGTAAAACAATGGCCAAGTGTGAGTAGCACCATCCGCAGCAACAGGATAGAGAGCTTCAGGCAAGGCTAAGGTGACTCCATTCCCCGTCGCGAGCGTAACGCCAACAACCGCACCTACAAAGGCGCTTAGAGCCAATACGATATTGCTCGCCTTATGGGCATACGCATGCGGAATAAGCGCCAGGAGTCCAGCAACAAGCGTGCCGAGCACCGAAATAACTAAACCAATCGCGAGTGTAGACAAAGACATAATTTAGCTTCTGGCTGACTGAAGAGCATTAAGCACACCGCGCAGGATAGCTGTGGGTGTTGGAGGGTCTCCTGGAATGCGTACATGGACTGGAATGACAACCTCAACTGGGCCAACCACAGCGTATGAATCTTTCCAAATACCTCCCGTACAGGCTCCGTCTCCAACTGCAACAACCAAGCACGGTTGAGGCGCGGCTTCGTAGGTTGTTTTTAATGCGCGTTCAAGGTTTCTCGTTACCGGTCCGGTAACGAACAAAATATCAGCATGTCGTGGCGAGGCAACAAAACTCAAACCAAAACGATCGATATCGTAATACGCGTTATTAAGAGCCGTAAGCTCAATCTCTTCTGCGTTCGTTGAACCGGCGTCTACCGCCCGAATTCTAAGTGATCGACCACCGTAAAGGTGCTGAATAACACGTTTCAACTCTTCACCTATTTTTTCAAATTCTTCATCCTTAACATCAGTAAAGGATTTTTGAGACACCGTGACTTTTGGACCGAAAAATAACAAGCCAAGCAAGCGGAGTAACGTCATAGGCAAACGTATTTTTGAATGGCAAAAGTGTACGCCGTCGCTTGAAAAAACGTCAATTAAAATGGGGTATATCTTTTGCGCCTTACCTAAGATCAGCAAAAAAAGAACCGTAGTATCCTAAACCGCATTTAGCGCTTCAGAACACTACGGCAAGCCACCGCAAGCCGATCAGCTCCCAACGTAGGTCGGAAATTCACGGCTCTGGTGCGACACGTGCACAGGCGGCGGCGCAGCCAACCACCTGAGGGTCCGTTCACGACTCACGAAGTACGTGCTTGGACGCCGCTCGATCCCGAGCATCGTCCACTCGACATGCAGGAAGCATGCAACCTTCACGCCGAGCGTAGCAGCGTAACGCTCGCTGAGCTCAATCTTGGCAGCGACAAGCGCAGACAGAACCTCGTCCACGCTCATCCCAGCCGTGTCTGCAGCCCCACACGGCACGTGGGCCACGAGCACGAGGGACTGGATCTTCTTCAACTCGACTGCGCCACGAATGTTGGTGCGCATTGCCACACCAACCGGAACCTCGGCACCACAATCGTCACGATCCAAGTGGAGCGGAGAGGACGGGGAGATGGAAAGCGGACCGCCGTTCAGCTGGAGCCGGTGCATCCGGCCGTGAACAGTATCCGCCAAGTAGGCAGTGTAGTTCCGCTCCTGATCGCAGTCGCCGCAAGCACAGATGATGACGCCATTCGCGGCATTCACCAAATGACCCTGGACGCCTTGAAGAACGCGGTCTACCTTCATTTGTCGCAGTCGTTGAACGGCCGCGACGCGTTCGGGGAGGGGCGAGGAAATCAAACAGTCACCGTGATTCACTGGGGGTGGGAGGTGATGCGCGCTTGAGACACGCAATCCGTTTGCTTGAGACAAACGGATTGAAAAAGGGTACGCTCGTTAATTATCGGTTTCAACGAACGCGGTGGATAGATTTAAAAAACTTTATGACCTAGCGGCGTTTCTTGCCCTTCAATGCAACGCGATAACGCGCAAGTTCGCGCTCAAGGTGCGCGGCGGCATTCGCAAATGCAACATCATCACGAACACGAATATTTTTAAGTGCTTCTTCAGCACGCTGTTTCGCGGCTTCAATTTTTTCAAGCTCGAGCTCCTCAGAACGTTCCGCGGTATTTGCCAAAATTACAATCCTGTTATCAGCCTGAACTTCAATGAGCCCCGTTGATACCGCCATGAGCTCTTCTTTTCCCTGAGCTGTCTTCACGCGCATCTCCCCCGCCTTCAAAAGTGAGGCCAACGGAATATGGCCAGGCAGAATGGTAATCTCCCCATCTTCGGTCATAACCGAAAGTGAGGCGGCTTCGCCTTCCAGTACAACACGCTCTGGGGTGATGATTTTGTATGTTAATTTTGCCATAAAGCTAGCTACTCCCTACCTACTACCGGCGCGTTACACTACCTCATCAATACCGCCCTTCATATAGAAGGCCTGCTCTGGCTTATCGTCGTGTTTACCTTCCAAAATCTCCTTAAAACCACGCACGGTTTCTGCAAGCGGTACGTATTTACCTGGAGCACCCGTAAACTGCTGAGCAACGTTAAACGGCTGAGACAGGAACTTCTGAATCTTACGAGCGCGCGCCACGGTACGTTTGTCCTCTTCGGACAACTCATCCATACCCAAAATGGCAATAATATCCTGAAGATCCTTGTAGCGCTGCAGTACTTTCTGTACGCCACGGGCTACGTCGTAATGCTCTTGACCAACAATGTTTGGGTCCAAAATCGTCGAAGCTGAGTCCAAAGGATCAACAGCTGGGTAAATAGCTAATTCCGCCAAAGCACGTGACAGGGTCACTGTGGAGTCCAAGTGACCGAAGGTTGTGGCTGGAGCTGGATCAGTCAAGTCGTCAGCTGGCACGTATACGGCCTGAATAGAGGTAATCGAACCTTTATTTGTTGAGGTAATACGCTCCTGAAGTGCACCCATTTCTGTTGCCAAGTTTGGCTGATAACCTACAGCTGACGGAATGCGACCAAGAAGTGATGAAACTTCAGAACCTGCCTGAGTGAAACGGAAAATGTTATCGATAAACATGAGCACGTCGCGACCTTCGTCGTCACGGAAATATTCGGCCATAGTCAGACCGGTGAGCGCTACGCGCGCACGAGCTCCTGGTTGTTCATTCATCTGACCGAACACGAGCGCGGTCTTATTCAGAACACCTGA
>JAUPWK010000088.1 GCA_030916555.1 Patescibacteria group bacterium
CCAAGTTTGCCGGCTACTTTGTTGCCGGGCCCTGAAAATTCTTCACCGTATGGTTACATACGCCTCATAATTTTCTACCCCGCGCCTCGTATCCGACAAACTTAGTAGGTTTTATGACTCGTTCACTCGCATGCACGTCGCAGAAAACCACATAAAATTTTTGAGTACGAGGAGTGGGTGGCTGACGAGGAGACGTAGGTAACCCTACGTTGACGAAGTCAGACGGGACCCGCAACAAAGTAATCGGAAATTTTATGAGGTTTTCTACTGGCGGAAGGGAGAGGATTCGAACCTCCGGAACCATTGCTGATTCACAGGTTTAGCAAACCTGCGCCTTAAGCCTCTCGGCCACCCTTCCGGGCATGTGCACGGCTCGCATGAGCCGATGAAGCTCGGACGAGTTGGCCAAAGGGTACATGATTCCTGAGAATGTTTCAAGCCTCAGCGTGGTATACTTTTTCTATCTATGGAGCAGGATCAGGATCAGATTCGGGCTTATGACGACGGCATTGATGTCGGTCGAGTTATTTTGGCGTGGGAAACCTGGGAATTTATCCCGGTTCAACGTTCCAGTCGTTGGTATATTTTGGCCTCGGCAGCTGGACTTGGAATGCTCATTTATGCCCTTCTGACGAATAATTTCGTGTTCGCGCTTATCATTGTGATGTTCGCGGTGATCATCCTCATGCGTGACTTGAAAAAGCCAAGTCGGGTTCAGGCGGCCATAACAAGTGAAGGAGTGGTTTTTAACAACGAATTCTACCCCTTTAACGACATTAAAGATTTTTCAGTCATCTTTGAGCCACCGGTGAGCAACCTCTATTTGGGCTTTAATAACCGTTTTGCTCCACTTGTTTCTATTCCGCTTGATGATGCGGATCCTAATCAGGTCCGGGCCGAGCTTTTACCTTTTATCTTCGAAAACCTTGAACGGGACTCTGAGAGTTTGACAGATACCCTCTCTCGGGTGTATAAGTTATAACCGTCAGCCGCATTTTTCGAGTGTTTTTCTCACCATTTCAATTCGCAGTGCGCAGAGAAAAGCTACTAAGTTCGTCGGATACGAGGCGCGGGGAGAAAATTTTGAGACGTAGGTAAATCCTACGTAGAAAAATTTTCGGGGCCCCGCAACAAAGTAGCCGGCGAACTTGGGTAGCTTTTCTAAGAGCGGGCGTAGCTCAGCTGGATAGAGCATCAGCTTGCGGAGCTGAGGGTCGGGGGTTCGAATCCCTCCGCTCGCACCACAAATAAATCTCCTCATCGGAGGTTTTTTTGTTTTGTATGCTATGCTTAGACTGACTTTTGATGTATTGCTATGTTTGTTTGGTCCAAAGAATACAGTGTTGGGGTAGAGGAAATGGATGAGCAGCATCAGCACTTTTTAGAGATCGCAAATGAAGTTTTGGTCCTGGCAGCAAAGGCAGAAGTTTCAAAAATGGAATTACTTGAAGCCCTTGGGAAATTTTTGAATTACGCTTTGTACCATTTGGAAACTGAGGAAGAATATTTCAAGACATTTGACTGTCCACAGCTTGGTCATCTTGAAGCGCATAACATGTTCCGGGAGCGATTTAAGGATTTATTTATTAAGGTTGAGCAGGGAAGTGCTGAGGGACTTCGGGAACAGGCTGAGGCAGCGGCTGAATTCGCTGGACGATGGATTCTGCAGCACATTCTGGTAATGGACAAAGGGTATACGTACTGTTTTCATGAACACGGTCTTCACTAGAGAAAAACCCCCAGCCGGGGTTTTTCTGTTTCTGGTCTCGTGTTACCCTGAGAAAAACCATTTATGCCAAAACAACGCGATCGTTATCAGGTGTCTTTGAAAGCTTTGATCGTAAATGACCACAGAGAGGTATTGGCCCTTAATGCGCTTCCGAGTGGTTCATTTGCAGGCTATTTTGATCTTCCGGGCGGTAGAATTGACGTTCGTGAATTTCAGACGCCGTTTGCTGACATTCTGCTTCGCGAGATTCGTGAAGAGCTGGGTGATGTTGAGGTCGAGATCCGTCCTGTACCAGTAGCGGTTGGTCGGCATTTAATTGCGGCGGAATCCGAACAAAGCGGTGGTGAATCAATTCATTTGCTGTATTTGTTTTTTGAAGCCAAGTATAAAGGTGGAAATATCGTAACTGGGAAGGAACATTCAGGTTTTCGCTGGCTCGATCTCACCAAACACAAATTGCCCGATATTTTTAAATCTGGTCTGCTTGAAGGTGTTCTTATGTACATTCAGAATCGTGTTTAGGGATGGGGAGGTCTGGGGGTTGATTTTTTCCAAAAACATGTTATCCTCGTCGGAACGTTGATTAGGTTCTGACTGGCTATGGCTTCACATTTGAAAGATTCGATTAGCTCACTCATGGGGATTGGGGCGAGTAAGGCAAAAGATTTTGCTCGACTCGGATTGCAATCATTGCATGATGCTTTGTTCGATTTTCCTTTTCGGTATGACGATTTGTCGCACGCGGTTGCTATTGGCGATGCAAAGCCGGGGAGCAAGGTAACTATTCAAGGTACAATTTCTTCAATTGATACACGTCGTAGTCAAAAGTCTTGGCGCATGATGGTTACGGAGGCGATTATTGAAGACGGTACTGGCGCTATTAATGCTGTGTGGTTCCATCAGGGTTTTTTGACCAAGGTCTTAAAGCCTGGTCAGGTCCTGTCTTTGGCTGGGAAGGTGGATGATAAATACGGTCTTTCGTTGGTTAACCCAGTTTACGAAATCATTGGTACCGCTAAAGTAACCAAAGATACGGGTCGGATTATGCCGATTTACCGTTTGACGGGTGCTTTAACGCAGAAGATTCGTCGTAAGGTTGTCGAGGCTTCATTGAGCGCTATCAAAGAGGTAGATGACTGGATGCCGGAACATATCTTGCGAGAAGTTGAGCTTATTCCGCTGCCTGAGTCCATCGCGGAATTGCATTTTCCCGGTTCAACGGAAACGAAAGAGAAGGCATTGCGTCGCTTGAAATTTGATGAGTTTTTCTTGCATCAACTTTTACACGCTAAGTCGCGTCGTGAGTTAAAGATGCAAAAGGCTCCCCGCGTGCCCTTTGATGAAGCTGCAGTTAAAAAGGCGGTAACGGAGCTGCCATTCGTGCTTACGGGTGCTCAGAAGAAGGCTATTTGGGCAATTATTAAAGACATGAATCGCCCTGAGCCGATGAACCGTTTGCTTGAGGGGGATGTGGGCAGCGGAAAGACTGTTGTAGCTGCTCTTGTGGGCTTGAACGCTGCTCGTGACGGTTGGCAGACTGCCATGCTTGCACCAACGGAAATCTTGGCAGAGCAGCATGCGCAAACGCTCCAGCGTTTATTTGGTCATAAACTTACAATTGCACTCTATACGCGTACGAAGCGTCGCGTTGGAGATAAAGAGGTAACGAAGGCGCAGTTGCTCACGGCTTTGAAAAATAACGCGGTCCAGATTGTTGTTGGAACGCATGCTTTGCTGACTCAGGATGTGTTGTTTGATCGACTTGGTTTGATTGTGGTGGATGAGCAGCATCGCTTTGGTGTGCGTCAGCGCCAGGCATTGAAGGATAAGCAGGGTGATTTGGATGGTATACCGCATTTGCTCTCCATGACCGCCACCCCTATTCCTCGATCTTTAGCATTGGTGTTATACGGTGATCTCGACCGTTCTATCTTGAATGAATATCCAGCAGGACGTAAGCCAATTGAGACGCAGGTGGTGGAACTTGGACGTGAGGAGCCAATTTACACCAAAATGCGAGCGGAAATGGATGCAGGAAGACAGGTGTTCGTGGTGTGCCCGCTCATTGAAGAGTCAGATGCGCTCGGCGTGAATTCTGTTTCACAGGTCTTTAAAGAATTTGTACTTGAGCCGTTTAAGGGGTACCGCGTGGTCATGTTGCACGGTCGCATGAAGACCAAGGAGAAGGATGACGTCATGCGTAAATTCGCAGAGGGGGAGGCAGATATGTTGATTTCAACTACGGTAGTTGAGGTCGGTGTAGACGTTCCAAACGCTACAATTATGTATGTTGAGGGTGCTGAGCGTTTTGGTTTGGCACAGCTGCACCAGTTGCGTGGTCGTGTTGGTCGTGGGGAACATCAAAGCTACTGTTTCTTGCACCCATCAGGTGTACTTGGAGAAGTGGCTCGGGAGCGTATGAAGGCCATTGAGAATAGCCAAGACGGTTTTGATTTGGCTGAAAAAGACTTGCAGCTGCGTGGCCCGGGAAATATATTTGGCACCGAGCAATCTGGCTTTGAGCAGTTCAAGCTTGGCACGATGCATGATATTGACCTTATGTCTCATGCTAAAGACTTTTCAAAAGAAGTCTTGGACCAGAGCCCTGACTTGGAAGTTTATCCAAAGCTTCGTAACCGTTTGTACAAATACGTTGAAGAAGTGCACTTTGAGTAATGGGTTTGTCGATCCTCATCTCGATTCTTCACTCTCCATCCCGAGGTGAATACCGCTCGCCCCGAGTGAGGCGAGGGGAGGGATCCGACGCCAGCCACGGCTGTGTTTTCCTTGACCTTTGGTCACGACCCCTTCCGGGGGAGATACTTTCTTTTTCAGAAAAGAAAGTATCCAAAGAAACTGCCCGCCTATCGGTCTGTCGAGGGTGAAGTTTGACGTCGCTTCGGGCAAAACAAATCCCAGCTGATTCTCTATTCCCTGAGCAAACGGGTGCAGTGGTATCAGCTGGGGTTGTTTTGCTATTCCTACGCTTCCGTCAAACTTCCTGACGAGGCACACCTCGACAGACTCTTCGGCGGGATAGTACTTCCGCCGCTTACCGCCGTGAGAGGGATTATTTTAAAACGTCCCTGACGCTCTTGATCTCTTTTGGCGTTAAGAAAGTTTTCATGCCGAGTCTCTCGGCCTCCTTGAGGCGACGTTCCAGGAAGGGAACTGAACGCACTTCGCCACCCAAGCCAAGCTCTCCAATTACTACCGCGTCCGCAGGCAGAGGTTTGTTCTCAACGGCAGATATAACGGCTGCCGCCACGGCGAGGTCTGCGGCGTGTTCTGTGACGCGCATGCCCCCAACCACGTTCACAAATACGTCTTGGTCGTAAACTTTGACGCCTGCACGTTTACTAATGATGGCAAGTAGCATTTGTAATCGGCCAGCATCAAAACCACTCGTTCTACGTACCGGATTTGGGAAAAAGGTTTTATCAACCAAGGCCTGAATTTCCACCAAGAAAGGCCTGCTACCTTCCATGATGCAGGTGACGACTGAGCCAGGACCAGCGACGCGTTCTTTAAGAAATCTGGCTGACGGATTTTCTACGGCCACCAAGCCTTTCTCTGTCATTTCAAATACGCCAACCTCTTCCGTACTCCCAAATCTATGCTTATTGGCTCTTAGAATGCGGTAGGCTGATTCCGAGTCGCCTTCAAGCGTGAGGACGGTATCCACCAAGTGTTCAAGCGTCTTTGGACCGGCAACGCTGCCTTCTTTTGTGACCTGACCAATGATGAGTACGGGGATACCAGAGGTTTTGGCATAGCCAATGAGTTCAGAGGTGGCGGCGCGGACAGCGGTGGGTGTACCCGGGAAGGCATCGGCCTCTGAAGTCATCATGGTCTGAATGGAATCAACTATGACGATGCTTGGATTTAAACCATGAGCCGCAGAGATAATGGCGGGAACATCGACTGAGTTTGAAAATGCAATCTGCTTAGGTTCAATTCCAAGTCGTTCAAAACGTAAGCGGACCTGACCTTCGGATTCTTCACCGGAAGCATAATACGCCACCTTGCCCGCATTTTGGCGGGGGAAGGTGTCTGCCATTTGAGCGACGAGGGTTGATTTTCCAATGCCCGGTTCGCCGGCCAAGAGCGTGACTGATCCAGGTACTAAACCGCCACCCAAGACGCGGTCTAACTCTGAAATATCTGTAGGCACGTGTTTGGCTTGGACTGCAGTGGCGGTGGCAAGGGGGAGTACGGGTGCGGCTTTGGCGGACGATTTCTTTTTGGAATTGAAAGACGGCGCTTGTCCGCCGTCCTCCAAAATCGTTCCCCATTGTCCGCACTCCGTACAGCGCCCAGTCCATTTAGGATACTGGGTATCGCAGTGGGAGCAAGAAAACATAGGTTTTATTTCAAACAGGAGAGAATGTTGCTTGTCCCGGATGTCATGGAAATGTGGACATGTGGTCCGGTGGTACTTCCGGATTGAGCGATCGGTTGACACTGACAGTCTCCACCAGTTTCTGGATCTGTACAAGAGGTTCCACTTGCATTGCATCGTGTTACCCAGTCGTTAGGCACATCTCCACCACCCGTGCAGCAGCGACCTCCCAGATGTCCAATGACCTGACCTTGAACTACTTGTCCTGGAGCATATTCGCCTTCACCGTTAAGGAAGTCTTTGGCGTGACAGATGGTAATTAATTCGCCAGTTGAGGCCTTGAGATATATACGATTACCGCATGGATTTTTCGTATCTTTCTGCTCTTCATACGTCACTGTTCCGCTGAATGGTGCAAGAATGTCCGATCCCCAGTCTGCGGCCCAGTCAAGATTTCTCACTTTTGTAAAATCACCAGTTGATATGCCCTTACCCCAGTGGTGATTACCTTGATTTGGAAGTTTTCCGGTTGGAGAGGCGATACCTTCAGGAATTTTACAAGTGCCAGCTTGTGTTTTTGATTTCTTAACAAGATCAAGATAGGGGGACGATAAATTTTCCCATGTTCCGGTAACTCCAATTGTTCCGCTGCCTTCAAGGCCGGCGGTATCATTCCTGAGTGTAAGGTCTTGAACTCTTTCAATCGAAAGCGAATTGAACCTCGTAGTTGATGGATTGAATATGAAGGCAATATTGTAGCCAAGGAGAAGTAGGATGATCCCTACTACGGCATTGTTAATACGTTTCTTGGCATTATCTACCTGCTTAGAGTCTCCTCGAGCTGTCGCGTATTGTAATCCAGCAATCATGAGCATGGTTACCGCAATCAAAGAAGCGGCACCAAGCAAGTATGTGTAAACTGCATTGACGTAAGTTCCAAGGAGGTTGCTGTGCTGGATGCCGTTAGCGTCTGTAGTAATTTCTGCCGCCGACCATTTTGGAGTCCCAAATAAACCACCGGGGATAATTTCATATCCCAGTCCGGGGATCTCGACGTTTAGTCTTGGGAATAAGGCCTCATCCACTACTTTTATGTTTTGTGTACCCCCATCTTCGGTGGCTAATTGCTCGCATGTAAACGTTGAGGTAATTCCGGTTCCGTCTGGAGAGGCGCTATTGAATGTGACGAGACAAGCATCGTGACAGTCTTCAGCTGTGGTAACTGTTGTAATGTCAGGCGGCATGCCATCGATTCCGGTCTGATAAATACCGATGATGTTGTTCGGATAGGGTGCTGTGCAGTGACAATTGTATTGAAGGCAGTCTGCAGTCTCACCATTATCAATCACGCCCTGTCCGGCTCCGCCGGCATCGGC
>JAUPWK010000003.1 GCA_030916555.1 Patescibacteria group bacterium
AAATGAAGGCTACCGGTGTTGGGTATTTGGCTTCCATGTCTGGCCGTTATTACGCCATGGATCGCGATAACCGTTGGGATCGGATTGAGCGGGCATATAAGGCTATGGCACTTGGGGAGAGTGAGCATGTGGTTGATGATCCGCTGGCTGCAATTGAAGAGTCATATGCACGGGATGTGTTTGATGAGGAGTTTGAGCCGACGGTTATTGCAAAGCGCGGCCAGCCGCTTGCCACTGTAAAACCGGGTGATGCTGTGATTTGTTTCAATTTTAGGCCAGATCGATCGCGTGAAATTGTTAAAGCCTTTGTCTTGCCGGCTTTTGATAAATTCCAACGCACGTACATTCAGGATTTGGTATTTGTAACCATGACTGAGTATGAGGCCGGGTTGCCGGTCGAAGTAGCGTTTCCACCCGAGCCCGTTGATAAATGCTTGGCGCAAGTAGTTTCTGAAGCTGGTTTGGTTCAGCTACATATTGCGGAGACTGAGAAGTACGCCCACGTGACCTTTTTTATGAACGGTACGCGCGAGGAGCCGTTTGAAAATGAGGATCGTGCTCTTATTCCTTCGCCGCATGTCGCAAGTTACGATCAAGCTCCGGAAATGGGTGCCCGTGAAATTACAGAACGTCTGATTAAAGAGATCAAGACGGAGAATTACGACGTAATTATTGGAAATTTTGCCAATCCCGACATGGTTGGCCATACTGGTAATTTGCAAGCCACCATTAAGGCGGTAGAGGTAGTTGATGAGTGCGTGGGGAAAATTGTAGCTGCTGTATTGGAACAGGATGGTGTGGTGTGTATTACCGCCGATCACGGCAATGCAGAAGAGGTTCAGAATTTGCAAACCCACGCTATTGATAAGGAACACAGTACAAATCCAGTACCGTTTTGGATTGTGGGCAAGCAGTTCGAGGGTAAATCTTCAATTGCTGGAGATGTTCCAGATGGTGATTTGTCGCTCATGCCGCCGGTAGGTATGTTGGCCGATGTCGCGCCTACATTTTTAGCGATTCTCGGCATTCCAAAGCCAGATGAAATGACCGGCGCCCCTTTGCTTTAGCTGACGATTAACGAGACCACCCCGAGTATTGACGAAGGGTTAGGTTGGCCCACATTCATGTATTGGGCTTCGGATCCTTCGACCTTCGTCTCAGGATGGTAAATACATGTCTACTCCGCTTCCAAACCCTAAATACTGGCGCGAGCAGTTTCTTGCGCAAGATCCCCTCATCGTGGCTGCTGTAACCAGACTCGCTGAGGCCGTGTTGGCTTTGGAACCAGATCAAGCGTTTGCGCCAGCTGAGCCTCGCGCAGTTATCGTCGGCGGCTACGTCCGCGACCTCATGCTTGGTAAGCATCCCAAAGATGCTGATGTTGAAGTTTACGGCGTTCCGCCAAAGCAGTTACATGAACTGGTGACCAAGCTCTTTGGGCATGTCGATATCGTAGGTCAGTCGTTTGGTGTGTTGAAAGTGTTGCTTGCGCCAGGCTATGAGCTTGATATCGCGATTCCACGAAAAGAATCAAAAGTTGGAGCGGGGCACAAGGGTTTTATTATTGAAAGCGATCCCGGTTTGAGTTTTAGAGAGGCTGCACGACGTCGTGATTTTACAATGAACGCAATCGCGCTTGATCCGCTTACGGGGCTTGTCCATGATCCGTACGGTGGACTTGATGACCTTGCACAAGACATTTTGCGTGTAGTCGATGAGAGCACGTTTCAAGAAGATCCTTTGCGCGTTTTCCGTGGCGTACAGCTTTCCGCTCGTCTTAACGCCACCATCGAACCAAGGACCATGCACCTGCTTAAGCAGATGGTGAGCCGCGGGGACCTCAATGAACTCTCAAAAGAACGCGTGACTGACGAATGGAAAAAGTTACTCCTCAAGGCCAAGCAGCCTTCAAAGGGACTTGAGCTCATGCGTGAGCTTGGGATTATCCAAAAGTATTATCCAGAACTCGAAGCCCTTGTTACCACGCCGCAGGAGCCAGAATGGCATCCGGAAGGTACGGTTTGGATTCATACCGGCATGGTGATCGACCAAGCTGCCAAACTCATTCGCGAGCCGCGCGGCCCGTCCTCAGGTGAGGAGGAAAAAGTGGCAGCTCATTTTACGAGCGAAGAAGCCGTCACGATCATGCTCGCCGCCCTCTGTCACGATTTTGGTAAGGCGCTAACCACCAGAGTCGAAGATGGACGAATCAGATCAAAGGGCCACGAAGAAGCCGGTGAGGTGCCTGCCCGGTCGTTTTTGGAGAACTTTATCTTTGGTCACGACCTAACTGATCAAATTGTAAAAATTACGCGGGATCATTTGAAAACCACACGTTATTATTTGTCACTCCAAAAAGGCGAGGTCGATGAAAAGCAATATGCCAATATTCTGCGGCGTTTGCTGCGCAGACTTGAGGGTGTTCCGGTTGAGGTCTTTTTAGCCGTGACTGAGGCAGATAAGCGTGGTCGCGGTGTCGCGGATGCACTTACGGCGCCATACACTGAAGGTGATATGTTCCGATCAACCTTGGCCAAGTATGAGCTTGAATTCCAGGCCAAGACTCCGCTTGTGAGTGGGGGAGAGCTGATTGCACAACTCGGTTTGGCTCCTGGTCCGCAGGTTGGGGAACTGCTCCGTGCGCTTGAGGAGGCGCGTGACGATGGCAAAATTTCCACATACGCCGAGGCGCTCGAATATGCAAAGAGTCTCGTGTAACGCTCCAGGAAAAAAGCGAGTATACTAAGAGCAATTCTTAATCGATTTTTATGGAAGAGGAGATGAAACCCGTTCAGCCAGCCGTACAGCCGGTGTCCATGCACGACACTCCACATGCGCATCACGGCGCCTTGCCACTCATCACGGCCATGCTTGGTGTTTTCCTTGTGCTTGAAACCGTAGCACTAGGGTACGGTGTGGTGCGTTACATTGGTGTGAGTGATCGTGTTCAAAATGGTCAACAGGCTATTGCCGATAAGCGTGATGAAGTTGCTGCAAAAATTGATGAAGTAAAAAAGAGCTACCCACCACTTTTTTACGCACCACTCTCCAACAATGGAGAAGCGAACCGTATTCTGATGATTGTGGATCGGAAAACCGGGTCGGAATCCGTTGCCTATGTCAGTCCAGAGGGGAAGCATCTTGAGCTTGTCGCCGTACCTCAGGTTGGATATAAGGGAGAAGTATATATTTCTTTGTCTGTGTGGGAGAGCGACGGGGGGATGACGTTATATAAATTGGATACTCTCAATGATAATGAGCTTACGTTGATTACGGAATCAGGAAAGGTTACTGACAACTACGTAGTTTCGCCAGATCAGACAAAAATTGCTTATGTGCCCTTTGATCTAGACGTCGACAAGTATGCTACGGGTAATAAACTTAAAGTTTATGATTTGGTAACTGGAACTACCTCTGACATTGGTGATTCGGGTGATGCGTACTATTGGTCAGCAATAAGCGATTTTTCAGGTTCTGGTGCTGGCTATTCCTACGTTTGGGTAGATAGCGATTGCCTTGAAGCTTCAGTCTATGCACGTCCTGAAACAGATGTTTCAGGTGCAGACAATACTTACTCGGCTACGAATACCGTTTGTATCGGTCAATAATCTTGTATGGTCCGCATAACACACAATGAGCTTCGGCTCATTTTGTGTTTTAGGGATATCGGGTAAACTGTAAGTATGAAATCGATTATTGCTTTTGATCATGCTTTGACTGCCAAGATTCGTGCTTGGGGTCAGCCAGGCTACGTCTTTTGGAAATTCGTCGCTGGCCAAAGTATTGGCTTCTTTGCACTGGCAGCTTTAGCTTTTGCGTACGTAGGTCAGCTCAACTTCTGGCACTTTTTGATCGTCTTTACTTTTGCGTATCTCATCGCTAATCTTTTTCAGCACCTCATTAAACGAAATCGTCCAGATTTTGAACGCTTAACCGGCTACAAAATGTGGATTCACACCTATTCGTATCCGTCAGCTCACGCCACCATGAGCGCGGCGGCTGCCACTGCGATTTGTTTATTGCCTGCGTTTTCAACTGATACTGTGGCCGTCGTAACTATCGCGAGTGCTGTTGTGCTTGCATTCCTGATTGGTTTGTCACGGATAGTGGTAGGCGTACATTACTTAGCAGACGTGGCGTTTGGCTGGCTCTTGGGGTTTGTGATAGCGTTAGCCTACGTTCTTGTTATCAGTGCTTAATTTTCTCCTTATGTTGCGTCGATGTTTCACGAGTTGTTTATTCATGGTGCTCGCGACCGTCGTTGGAATCGTATTTGGTCTTAATCAGCTGAATCGATATTTTTGGCAAGATCCAAAAGCTGAGGAGACGTCGCAGGATTTTGTGGTTGAAAACGGTCAAAGCTTCAAAGCTGTGGCGGCTCAACTCAAGGACGACTCAATTATCGCAAATGCGTTTTGGTTCCGGGTTATGGCTGAATTCTCTGGCCAGACAGATGATGTTCGGGCTGGTTCATTTCGTTTAACCAAAGGTGAGAATTACAAGACGATTCTTGCAACACTCACGGCTGGAACCACTGAGGGGGTAGATGTTCGCGTTACTATTCCTGAGGGGTATACCTTGAAACAAATGGGGGAGTTGTTGGCTAATAAGGGGTTGGTTACAGAAGCGGATTGGGCGCGGGCTACGGGTATGGATTCTCCGCTTGAAGGTGATGCATTCGTAATTGCTGCACAGAAGCCAAATAATGTTGATTTGGAGGGCTATCTCTTTCCAGATACCTATCAGTTCGCACTTACTGCTTCAGCAGAAGATATTGCACAGATCATGCTTGATAACATGGCTGAGCACGTAAGTGATCTCGGTATTGCTCGAGGAGATGCCGCTGGAATGACGACACATGAAGTATTGACGTTAGCATCAATTGTAGAGCGTGAAGTGCGTCAATCAAGCACCATGAAAAATGTGGCCGATATTTTCTTGAAGCGTTTAGATATTGGCATGGCGCTTCAGGCCGATTCGACGGTGAATTACATCACTGGGGGAGATGATCCTTCAATCTCTCTTGAGGATCGAGACAATACCGATTCTTTATACAATACGTACAAATATCCAGGTTTGCCTCCGGGGCCAATCAGCGCTCCAAGTGAAAATGCTCTCGACGCCGTGTTGAACCCGACGCACAACGAGTATCTGTATTTCTTGACTAACGATAAAGGTGAAATTTATTACGCCGAAACCTTTGCTGAGCACGTAAGAAATAAAGAGCGATACCTGCCATAATCAAAAACGCCCCGGGCAATTGCCTGGGGCGTCGTCGTTTCACACGTGGGTGAAACGTAGCCTCACGCCTGACCGACCCACTCCCGGCTCGGCGTGTTCGTGAGGAAGTTGGCGAGCAGTCGCTCGCCGTAGTTCTTGGTGACGAAGTTCCCGAGGGCCTCCGCTTCGGTGAGCGGGGTGATGTCGGCCGTGCAGACCTTCCGCATGGTCTGGAGCATGCCGTACTCACGCAGCAGCTCGTAGGCCGCCACATTGTAAGCCCGCTGCATGAACGGGCTGAACGCCTGCCGATCCGGGTAGAGCTCCCGCAGGCAGTTTTCCGGATCGTCGTACAGCTCGACCTCGAGCTGTACGAGCATGTTGAAGACGCGCTCGGCGTCCTGAGTCTCGTCGAGCAGCGCCTCGAATCCTTCGAGGTAGCCGACGAGCGCCTGGTAGACCTGGCGCCGACCGGGGTGGGCCGACGATTCCGCTGCCCGTTTCAGGGCATTCAGCTTATGGCTACGGCTCATTTTGAGCCTCCTTTAGGTTCGGGGTGAAATGAACAACGACGCTTAATTATAGCATAAAAATCGCTTTTTGTCAATGAAAATCAGCGATTTCGCAGGAATTGGGCTTAGTGTTAAACTGTGCGTTGACTATGAAAGAATTCGTCTTATCGGCACCTTTGGCACCAAATATTCATATTGATTACGATGCTGAGTTGAATGCCGAACAATTGCCGGTAGTGAAAGAAGGTGACGGCCCGTGTTTAGTGTTGGCTGGAGCGGGCAGTGGAAAAACACGCACTGTCACGTATCGAGTGGCTTGGCTTCTTGAACACGGCGTGCCACCGGATAGAATTCTACTTCTCACCTTTACGAATAAGGCCGCTAAGGAAATGATTACGCGGGTAGAGATGTTGTTGAAAACCTATCCGCAAGGGTTGTGGTCTGGAACGTTTCACTCAGTAGCTAATCGACTATTGCGGCAGTACGGGAGCAGAACGGCCTTTGGCCCAGGTTTTTCTATTTTGGATGAGGATGACGCTACGGACCTCATGAAACTCTGCATCAAAGAGCAGAAGGTAGGGGATATGGGCAAGCGTTTTCCAAGTGCGGCAGTCTTGAAATCAATTTCCTCATACGCCGCCAATGCGCGTATTCCGCTTGATGAAGCTATCGAACGCAAAAATTCTGACTTTGCCAGTTTTACTTACGAGATCACTGAAATTTTAAAGCGTTATGAACGGAATAAAATCGAACAGCGCTCCATGGATTTTGATGACCTCCTACTCGTACTTTTGAAATTGCTTCAAGAACAGCCAGATGTTCGGGAACAACTGGCTAGCAAATTTGCCTACGTAATCGTTGACGAGTTTCAGGATACTAACTTGATCCAGGCCGAGATTGTAAAATTGCTGTCCGGTGTACACCGCAATTTGTTGGTAGTGGGGGATGATGCTCAGAGCATTTACTCCTTCCGCGCTGCTGAGATCAAAAATATTTTGAATTTCCCGGATCAATACACGGGCGCTAAAGTTTTTCGTCTCGTTACAAATTATCGCTCAACGCCGGAGATTCTCCACGTGGCGAACGAGGTTATCAAAAATAACGAAGAGCAATTCTCTAAAGAGCTCGTAGCCGTATCGAAGAAGGGCGAGCTCCCGCTTGTGGTTCCAGCCGCCGATGAGCGTCAGGAGGCGCAGTATGTGGCTGAGCAGATTGTTGAGCTTATTAATGACGGTACGCCCATGCGTGAAATTGCCGTACTCTTCCGGGCCGCCTTTCATTCTCAAGCAGTTGAATTCGAGCTCATGAAGCGCAATATTCCTTATGACTATCGCGGGGGTTTGAAATTCTTTGAACGTGCACACGTTAAAGACTCAATTGCTCATTTACGTATTTTGCGAAATGTAAAAGACAGCATGGCCTGGATTCGGGCGCTCCAGATTCACCCGGGCGTTGGATTGACGACTGCAGCCAAAATTGCCTCCTATGCTGGATCATTTGCTACTGCCCAAGAGGCGGTCGCATCCACACCAAGCCTTGGGGCTAAAGCGCTTCTTGGCTGGCAGCGTTGCGCCAAGATGTTGTCTGTGATGTTGACCACGACCACTCCCGCACAAGCACTGCGCGCCTTTGCCGGGTCTGAAAGTTACAAAGAATACTTGGAGGCAGAGTATCCTAATTACCGTGATCGTTTAGATGATATTGAGCAGTTCAGCGTGTTCGCTGAGCAGTACGATGAGATTGGTCCGTTCCTGGATGCGGTCACTCTGACTGGGGATTTTGGTGTGAAGCTCATGGATACAGAGCGGCAAAGCTCATCCAGTTCAGATGACGACAAGATCGTGTTATCGACCATCCACCAGGCGAAGGGCTTGGAATGGGATGATGTGTTTATTATCAATTTGGCGGAAGGTGCGTTCCCACATAGTCGGTCGTATGGTTCGGCGGCTGAAATGGCAGAGGAGCGTCGCCTTTTCTATGTTGCCTCAACGCGTGCACGCAAGAAGCTCTTTTTCACGTATCCTGTTACGAGCGGTTACGAAACCGTCGAGATCCGTCAGCCCTCAACCTTCTTAGATGAAATTCCGAAAGCTGCTACAGAGACCGTGAAACTCCGAGCCTCTGTACCGGCCTGGGCACAGCCATCCTACGGCTCTAGTCGTTCCAGCTACAGCCAGCGTCCCATGCGCCCCTCTACTGATTGGGGTGACGACGAACCCACCATCGTCCTCGACAACAACGGTGAACGCGTCGCCAAAGCTGCTCCACCAAGCTTTTTGCGAAGTGTGGATGATTTGTGAGGGATAAACATCTTGACGCTAAAGTAGTTTCTGATAATCTGTAATTACTGTTCGGTTGATACAAATAAGACTCCCCATTCATTGAATGGCGGAGTCTTATTTGTTTATTACGGCAATGGTCTGGGCCCGTAGTTATAACTGGTAAAATAATCGGATTATCAACCGAACAGATGCGGGTTCGAGCCCCGTCGGGTCCACCACGTCTAGCGTGGCTATCCAGGCTAAGCCCAGCCATTGCCACCAACCAAGCCCTGCATATATGCGGGGTTTTGGTTTTTACCGATTTTAGAGTAGGCTATTCACAATATGAAAGTAAACTTCGCCATCATCCAACTCGAAATTACTCAAGGTGACCCGGAAAAAAATTGGGAGCACATTGAAAGTTTTATTGTGCGAGCCACTGAAGAGCGGGCTGAGGTCGTTATTTTCCCCGAGGATTGCATTACGGGATCGATTTTTGGTGATGTTACTAAGCTCGATGCTACGCAAGCCGCACTGAGGCGCTGGCAGGAGCTTGCTGCCAAATATCGCATCGACATTGTGACGGGATCAGTCATGGAAGGAACTCCGGAAGGGAACTTTAATACGAGTTATTACGTTGATTTTAAGGGCGAGGTGCTTGGGCAGTACAGACAGAATCATTTGTACCACTCTGAAACTTTCTTAACGCCAGGTACGGAAGCTAAAGTTTTCGACACTCAATTTGGTAAAGCCGCCATTGTGATTTGTTGGGACATGTTGTTCCCGGAGATTTTTGAACGTCTTAAGGCCCGGGGCGTGCAGATTATTTACTGCCCAAGTTATTGGTATCGCGAGATTGCGGAATCCATGGCGGCACAGAATGACCGTTCCGAAGAGCAGCTGATTGATGCCTTGTGCTTAGTCAGGGCAGTTGAAGCTAATGCCGCCATTGTTTACTGTAACGCTGCTGGTACCGCCAAGCATGAAGATGGTTCCGCTGATACGTTAATTGGTCATTCGCAAATCGTGATGCCAGTCCTTGGGACGGTTCGAGAGTTGCGTCACCACCATGAAAAAATGTTTGTCGCTGAGATTGATTTGAATAATTTGAAGAAAGCAAAGAAGATTTATCACGGTTCGCCGCATGCCCAGGCGACTGATGAAGTTTAATCAGCTATTGATATGATCGAGATGATCAAAACGTATCTCAAACGAAATGCTCCGTGGTTCGGTGCTATTGGTGGTGTTGGTGGTTTTATATCAGATGTTCTTGCGCCGCTTGCTAATTTTGCCCTGTATCTTCTTATCGCTTCAGTGGTCGGTGTTGTAGTAACGGTGGGCTATTACTATTACGCGCATCGAGACAAAATTGTCACCAAAAAAGAAGAAGTCATGACCAAAGTTATTTTCTTTGGCGCTTTTGGATTGATTTGGGGTTTGTTCGCCTTGATTCATATTTTTGGACCTGCACAAGGTGTGGTAGCTGCGACGGTGCCGGGTGTTGAACAGTTACAGGCCTCTCTTGGCATTATTCAAAATGATGTAGCAGAAATTAAGCAGACCACCACAGACATTAAAGGGGATACGGCTCTGATTTTAGCTGAGCTTCAAGATTTGAAAGGGGACCTTCAGTCAGCGCAAAACGGATCAATCACCGCTAAGCCTGACAGTGCTGAAGCGTGGTACACCAACGCTGTGCTTTATGCTTCGCAAGGTGACGACGAGAAGGCGATCGAAGCATATGAGGAGTTTTTCGCATACGGATATCCGTACATTGACGCTTACCAGAATTTCAATATCGTTGCGAAAAATGCCATGTCGAAAAAAGAGCTTGAAAGCTTTTATAGCGATCTGACCAAAAAGCAGCCGAATAATGTGGTTGCTCGTTTCATGTACGGGGCTTTAATTAAAGATACGGATGAACGTCGTGAATATTACGGAGATGTGCGTAATAGCTTTGGTGACTCTTCTGTGCTCTTGTATTGGATGATGAATGAATACAGTGTTATTGGAACGTATGTTTACGCTAACGAGCTTTCGGCTGAGGAAAAACAGCAGTGGTCCACGGGTGATCAGGCGGATTTGAAGGATATTGTAAAGGCCTACGAACTTTTGCCTATCAACGATAGTCTTGAGCCTTACTTTATTAACGCTTTTGCTTATGATGGCGCGAAGTCGTTAATCAACTCCTTTGAAGATCAGTTTGCGGATGAGACCACGAATGCAATGTTGGACAATCCTGTTGTGATTGTAGTGAATCCGACCGGTGAGACAGACCGATCAAGTATTACATTCATCATCTACGACTCGTATAAAGATATTCGTTATCGCATTCCTGGCGTCATGAATGACTTTGCGTCAACTATCCCTAATGCCGCTCCTAGTAGTGGACCGTGGGGGAGCGCAGAGCCAAGTCCTGAGCTTACCGCAACGGTTGACGTGAAGTCGGGTAAGCATGATGTTGAAGTGTATTGGATAAACGCAAATGGGAAGCAGAGTAAAACGTATATCTTTAGCGAGGTTGATTTCCTTAGCTTTACGGACTGGCAAGCTCGCGGCACGGAACCGGTGTGGGAGTACCCAGATCAAGAGTAAGGTTGTAAAAAAATCGAGTAAAGTTAGCTAAATACCCTAATGGGTGCTAAGCTGAATTTATCAGCCCCAGGGACTGAATAATTCACGTAAACAGCATCCATATATGGGAATCATTCTCTGGATTATCTTCGGCGGTTTGGTGGGCTGGGTTGCTTCAATGGTGATGAAGGCGAATGGTGAGCAGGGCGTCTTTCTCAACGTGGTGGTGGGAATCGTGGGCGCAGTACTTGGTGGCTGGATCATGAGCCTTCTTGGTCAAGGTGGGGTTGAGGGATTTAACCTGTACAGCTTCCTTGTCGCCCTGCTTGGTGCAATTGTACTGATTTGGCTCGTGAAAATGCTGCGCGGTAATCGCTAGATAGGATGTTTCGCCAAAAAGCCTCCACACCGGTGTGGAGGCTTTGGCTTTTTTGGGGCTTGGAGTAAACTAGATCCACCTATGACAAAACCTGATTACGCTGCGTTATCGATGAAGGCTCACGCTGAGAATGGTGGGAAGTTCCAGATCGCTTCAAAGATGCCTTTAGACACGAAGGACGATCTTTCTATCGCTTATACTCCGGGAGTCGCTGCGCCATGTTTGGCAATCGCAAAGGATCCTGAGCTCGCATATACGCTGACCATGAAAGGCAATTCTGTGGCAGTGGTAAGTGATGGTTCGTCAGTGCTTGGACTTGGCAATATCGGCCCTATGGCAGGTTTGCCGGTTATGGAAGGTAAAGCAGTTTTGTACAAGAAATATTCTGGAATTGACGCAGTGCCAATTGTGCTCGCCAGCCAAAATGCTGATGACATTGTGCAGGCCGTAAAAATGATTGCTCCAACTTTTGGCGGCATTCATCTTGAAGATATCGCGGCTCCAGTTTGTTTTGAAGTTGAGCGCCGCTTGATTGAAGAGCTCGATATTCCGGTTATGCATGATGACCAACACGCCACGGCAATTGTGGCGCTTGCGGGTTTATTGAACGCACTCAAAGTGGTCGGTAAAAACATTACCGAAATCTCAGTCACTATCAACGGAGCAGGCGCTGCTGGTATCGCGATTGCACTCTTGTTGTTGGATGCTGGAGTGACGAAAATGAAATTGCTCGATTCACGTGGTATAATTGCCAATGGTCGAGAGGGGATGAACCCTGAAAAGGACTCTCTGGCCCGTCGAATCAACTCGGAAGGCGTTACCGGCACCCTTGCCGAGGCCTTGCGAGGTGCTGATGTATTTATTGGCGTAAGTAAGCCGGGACTTGTGTCGGGAGACATGGTGAAGTCCATGGCACCTCAAGCCATTATCTTTGCACTCGCCAATCCGACTCCGGAAATCATGCCGGATGAAGCCAAGGCGGCTGGGGCGGCCGTAATTGCAACGGGCCGATCAGATTTCCCCAACCAAGTAAATAATGTGCTTGTGTATCCTGGTCTATTTCGAGGTCTTCTCGATGCTCGGGCTAGCCA